>JABZJR010000044.1 GCA_015257705.1 Nanosynbacter sp. | reverse complement strand
ACTATAACCAATCGCCGCAATATTTTCCAGCACAACCTGACTTAAATCATCAGCTATCTCTGCCTGCGCCATAATATCTACTGCGCTCGTCAATTTTTCCGCCTGCGTTTTGCCGACTAATTTATAATCATCAACATCATGCAGTCAAGCCGTCAACAGCACTTCTTGCAGATTCACTGATTCGCTACATTCATTAGCGAAACGCTCTGCTAGCAACGCTACTCGCTCGACATGATCGTCAGCATGCTCCGAGGTGTCGCCGCCCAGTAACTGCCGAACTTTAGTCTTTACTATTTCAAGCTGGGAAATTTGTTGATCGTTCATACTCATATTATACATAAAACAGCGTCGCCTACTGACGCTTATTAGCATACAAAGCGTAGTATTCTTCAGGAAGATAATTCATGTTAAACCACCGGGCTTCCATTATTTCAAAGTTGCATTTTATGTCACAATCAGACGTGTGCGCCGCAAAAACTCGAACTGAAAATTTGGCATACGACTCATGAGAATTAGCTTTTCCGAGATATCGCAGATTATATATCTTTAATCCAACCTCTTCCAAGACTTCTCTAACGGCAGCCTGTTCATAACTCTCATTATGCTTCACCCCGCCTCCCGGTAGAGCCCACTTTTGGCGGCTAAAGCGACTTCTAACTAATAAAATCTTACCATCATCACGATAAACAATTACCCGCACGCGGTCCTTCTTCGGTGCAATCCTAAAAATTAGCGATACGACACACGCAATTCCACGAAAAATCGCCCGCCCGAATGAGCTAAACACCTCGCCAACTATCGATCCTTTGCGAGACATAATTAGTAGAAACTTTCTCCTTTGACGACAGCTTATTCGGTAGTTACACCGTCAAAATCTTCTTCGTTAGCCTCCGCTTCTTCACGCGTTGCCCGAACAATGCCATCTTTATGATGTGCTGGACTATAAATAGTATAAAGCTTAAGTGGCTCCTCGCCGGTGTTTATCACATTATGCTCAGCTCCCGCCGGCACAATAATCGCACTACCGTCGGAAACAATATATTCATTGCCATCGATCAAAACCTTACCTTCGCCAGACTCAAATCTGAAAAATTGATCATTCTCCTCGTGAATTTCCGAACCAATTTCCTCACCAACGGGCAGGTTCATCAACACCAATTGACAATGCTTCGCAGTATATAGAACTTGACGAAAATTATTATTTGCCAACGTAAGCTCTTCGATATTTCCACTAAAACCCTTCATAAATCCCCCTTCTATTTTTTATTTTGCAGCTTTTTCCAAAGCGTCAATCAACGTCTGCTTCGGCTTCATGCCAATCATTTCGACAACTTCCTCGCCGCCAACAAAAATCTTCATGTTTGGAATTCCCTGCACGCGATATTCCATAGCCAATTGCGCATTTTCCTGACTCGCTTCAGTGTCAACCTTAACAATATCAAACTCTGTTTCTTCGGCAATTTGATGCAAAAGCGGAGCCATTGCACGACATGGCGGACACCACGGCGCCCAAAAATCAACTAGTACAGGACCGTCGCTTTTTAGCACCTTATCTTCGAATTCTTGCTTTGTTGTAATTTCATATAAAGCCATTATTTCCTCCTTTTCTGGCATTTTCTACAAACTCCCGTCACAACCAACGGGCCGTCAATATAACAATCGCTAATTTCATGCGCAATTTGCTTTCTCATCTCATCGGCAATTTTAATATCCATCAGACCATCGCAGTCACTGCATACAAAATGATCGTGATCGTCCTTACGAATATCATATCGCAAGCAGCCCTTTTTGGTCGATGGAGCCAAACCAATCGTCCCGTCGCCACACAGGCGCTGAGTTATTCGATGTACCGTCGTGTCGCTGACTTCAGGATGAATATTCCGCAATTCCTGAGCAATTTCCGCATTCGTCGCGTGATGCTTGCTCTTTAAAATCGCCATCACATCATTCGTGTGTTTTGTTGATCGCCTAACAATTTGCGTCATGTTCCTATTGTAAAGTATTTACAATAAATAAACAAGGGCTTTGCTCCACAAATTGACTTATATCTATATATTCCATATAATAGTCAAAGTCTATGAACTCCCGACGGCGAGTTCCTCTAATATACGTTTTGAATAATTAAGAACGCTCAGTTTTCTGTGCAGTTTATAAATATTAATTTATCATCGAAAGGAATTGATTTGAAAAACAAACCGAACAGTAAAGAAATATTTCGTCTATTCTGGAAGACGTCAGCGCCGTACAAACACCGCCGAAACTTGGCAATATTTTTTGCAATGCTCACACTCGTGGTTACTATTTTTGTCGGCCCACTTATAATTGCTCAGCTTCTTAGTATTATCCAACACAATCAACTGCACGACGCAAAAAACATATGGACACTAATTGCTTTATACGGCGTCAGTGAATTATGGTCGAGCGTCATCGGCTGGCGATTAGTTTTATATCTCGCCTGGACATTCGAAACCGCCATGCAGCGAGATTTGTACGCTCGGTGCTTCAGCAAACTGACCAACCAAACATTATTCTTCCACTCAAATAAATTCGGCGGGTCACTCGTTAGCCAAACAAATAAATTAGTTGGCGCGGTAGAAAGTTTTTGGGACACGATAATTTGGTCAGTTTTGCCTCTAGCTGTTTCACTGGTCGGTTCAATAATTGTCTTATCAACTCTCCTCTGGCAATACGCGTTATTCTTACTCATCTTCTCAATCGTTTTCAGCATCGTCGTTTATTACGGATCCAAGCCAATGGCGAAATTGACAAAAAAAGAAGCCAAATCCAGCAATAAATTGAACGGACAATTAGCCGACGCAATCTCAAACGTTCTAGCAGTCAAGTCGTCCGGCGCCGAAGCTACGGAACAGAAATTTTTCGCAAAAACCGTCAGCTCTTGGCGAAATTCAAGTCTCGACGTAATGCGCGGATTTTTGAAGGTTAGTACCGTGTATTCGTCAATCAACATGGTTATTAAAATTGGAGCAATCGCCTTCGCAGTGTACGCAGCTCAAAATAATTTGGTGTCAGTGGCGTCTGTTTACCTCATCATCACCTACACCGGAAGTGTCGCACATGAGTTGTGGAACATGAACGGAATTATGCGCAATTACAACCGAATTATCGGCAACGCAAATGATATGGTAGAAATCTTACAAACGCCAACGACATTGATTGATAAAAGCGACTCAAAACTGGAAGTTACAAACGGCGAAATTTCCATGGATAAAATAACTTTCACGCACGACGAGGGTCAAGGCGACACTCTATTCCACGACTTTTCTCTGGATATTAAACCAGGAGAAAAAATAGGTTTAGTCGGAGCGAGCGGTTCTGGAAAAACTACGCTCACCAAATTGCTATTACGTTTTGCTGATATTGACTCGGGAAAAATTACCATCGACGGACAAGATATTTCCGAAGTCACCCAAGCAAGTTTGCGCGCCAAAATCGCTTACGTGCCGCAAGAACCATTGCTATTCCACCGCTCCGTGCGCGAAAACATCGCTTACGGTCGACCTGATGCAACCGACGCAGAAATTGAAGAAGCAGCCAAAAAAGCTGGCGCTTACGATTTTATTGTTGGACTTAAAGACGGTTTTGACACAATGGTTGGCGAGCGCGGAACCAAATTATCTGGCGGACAGCGACAACGAGTTGCAATTGCTAGAGCAATCCTGAAAGATGCGCCAATTCTAGTCCTCGACGAGGCGACTTCAGCGCTAGATTCTGAGTCAGAAGCGTTGATCCAAAAGTCTTTGAAAACGCTGATGGAGAATCGAACCTCAATTGTCATTGCCCATCGCTTATCTACAATTGCTAAGTTGGACCGTATAATTGTCCTAAAAAATGGGAAAATTGTCGAGGATGGATCACATGATGAGCTCATCAATAAAAAACGTGGCGTTTACGCAAAATTATGGGCGCGGCAATCTGGCGGATTTATTGAAGAATAGTCCAATCTGCATACGCCAATCATGCTATAATTAAGGCATGGAATCTTTTGTTCACTTGATAACTAGCTTCGGCGTATTCGCAATTTTATTAGTAGTTTTCGCAGAATCTGGCCTATTAATCGGGTTTGTTCTACCCGGCGACAGCCTACTCTTCACTGCTGGATACATGGTTCAGCAAAATCCTCAGCACATTGATATTCACATTTTTGCGCTTTTGGTTTTTGCGGCGGCAGTACTAGGCGACAGTGTTGGCTATAGTTTTGGACACAAAGTTGGACGCAAGCTGTTTGAAAAAGAAAATTCCCGATTCTTCAAGAAAAAATATTTGGAGCAAACAGAAAAGTTTTACGACAAGCACGGCTCAGCGACAATCGTCCTGGCTCGATTTGTACCAATCGTAAGAACCTTCGCCCCAATCGTTGCCGGCGCCAGTAAAATGCACTATAAAACATTCTTAACTTTCAATCTTATCGGTGGATTTCTTTGGTCGTCAGCATTCGTTTATCTAGGCTTCTATGCTGGCGAGTTCTTGACCAAAGCGGGTGTAAATATTGAAGTTGCTGCAATTCTCATCATCTTCCTGTCTGTCTCACCAATGGCTATTCACGCTTTGAAACAGCCAAATACTCGCGCTTTACTAAGAAAACAATTGTCGGTTCTCCTCTCGAAAACCAAGCGTAAAAAGTAGTCTTAAAGCATCTTTTTCAGATATTTGCCAGTGAACGAATTTGGCACCTTGGCGATATCTTCAGGTGTACCGCAAGCCACAACCGTACCGCCACCAATTCCGCCCTCTGGACCCATGTCAATTATCCAGTCAGCCGACTTTATGACGTCCAAATTATGCTCAATGATAATCATACTATTGCCGCCCTCAACCAATTGCTGTAAAATCCCCAACAGTCGTTTTACATCAGCCGAGTGAAGCCCAGTGGTCGGTTCGTCCAGAATGTACATAGTTTTTCCAGTAGAACGTTTGGAGAGTTCCGTTGCCAATTTAATTCGCTGCGCCTCACCGCCTGAAAAGGTAGTTGCTGGCTGACCAAGTTTAATATAGCCAAGCCCAACCTCAACCAACGTCTGAAGTTTACGTGCAATATTCGGCACGCTATCAAAAAACTCCGCCGCTTGATCAATTGTCATATCCAGAACATCGGCAATTGTCTTGTCTTTATACTTAATTTCCAGCGCCTCGCGATTATAACGCTTGCCGTGACACTCGTCACATTGAACGTAAACGTCCGGCAAAAAGTGCATTTCAATTTTTATCACACCATCGCCCTGACAATTTTCGCAGCGACCACCTTTGACATTAAAGCTAAAACGCCCAGATTTATAGCCTCGAACGTTAGCCTCGGGCGTGCTAGCAAAAAGTTCGCGAATCGGCGTAAAGATTCCAGTGTAAGTCGCTGGATTGGAGCGTGGCGTTCGACCAATTGGCGACTGATCTATGACAATCGTCTTATCAAGCAAATTCACACCTTCTATGGCGTCGTGCAATCCTGGCGCCGTCGTTGCGCGATTAAGTTCCGCCGCCAATTCTCGCGCCACAATGTCATTCACCAGCGTCGACTTTCCGCTACCAGAAACACCAGACACTACAGTCATCAATCCCAAAGGAAACTCCACGTCAATGTTCTTAAGATTATTTTCGCGAGCGCCACGAACAATCAACT
>JABZJR010000043.1 GCA_015257705.1 Nanosynbacter sp. | reverse complement strand
CCGATTTATAAAACTCTGTTCACTTTCATTGTCGCACTATAGCAAACTTAACAAAATTATTTTTTATATTATTACAAGAACATACAAGCATCAGTATGCATATTAAATCCTATATATCAAAATGCTATACAGCAGTCTTAATTAAAAATTACAAAACGAAAGCATAAAGTTTATTCGTAGTACACAGAGCCATCCTTTACGTTTCAGTTAAAAAATCCTAGAAAATGTACGGCAATTTAATTTGTGATATACATAAAAAAGACCATCAAACAAGCACCAGTCTCTGACATGTAACTTCATAGTAAAAGTCATTAGAAAAACAGCTGCAAAAATTAGAAAGAAGATTATAAAATGTGTGGTATTTTTTACTCAACTTTTTACAAAAATATTGTTGACATAAGCATTTATATAGCTTATTATAGGGGTAGCTTCTGAATAAAAAAGTTATACAGAGGCCAAAAATAAAAAGAAATTGTAAAACTCCACTTTTTTGAAAACAACCACTACTCGCAGGTGGTTGTTTTTCTATATTAAAGATAAATTCTACTCTTTAACATAAATAAAGCCAGCGATAAGGCTGACTTTTAATCTAATCTATCTGGTGGAGCTGCCGGGTACTGCCCCCGGGTCCAACTGGTATCACAACATTCGTCTACGAACATAGGCTTATCTAAATTTATTTAATAACGCTACTCGGATTTAAAATAAACCAAGAAAACCGAGTTCCGTTACGTAGTAAAAGTCCTATATATCCGCTACTTCCAAATATATAGCAAGCAACATAGATATAACACCCTTAGATATTGACTGTTGCCACAATACAAGGATGATCGCTAAAAATTAGGCAGCGATTGGCGCAAAGGACATCTTAGGAGCGAAAGCGCTCGCTACGAATGACTTTGCTTTTGCAACAAAGTTTGCATCTAAAAAACATACGTTACGCGTATCGTCGGCTCGCAGAATGTAGTGATAAGGTCCAATTGTCGAAAGCTATATCAGCCCCACGTATCGATTCATATTATATCTCTATCTCATTCAAAAATCTACATGCTTATGTTTTAATAGATTCATGATTAGTAGAGTTATTTCAGCTACACCCTACGGATTTAGCGGGCAAATCATCGAAGTTGAGGGAGATATGTCAAAAGGGCTTCCTAGCTTACAAATTGTCGGAATGGGCAATAAAGCCATCGATGAATCCAGAGATCGAGTGCGTAGCGCAATAAAAAACTCTTCCCTAGATTTTCCGAAAGGAAAAATAATCATCAACTTAGCACCGGCAGAGCTACCAAAAGACGGATCTCACTTTGACCTCCCCATCGCCTTATCTATTTTATGCATCAGCGGCACGCTCAACCAAAGCGACGTAAGTAATGCTGTTTTTGCGGGAGAATTGGCGCTAGATGGCAGCCTACGTCCAATACGATCAGCAATTATCACAGCCGAAGTGGCTAGAAATCAAAAAATTAAATCAGTATACGTGCCAGCCCAAAACGCCAAACAAGCGGCGCTAGTGACTGGAATTGATGTATTCCCAGTAGAAAACCTAAAATCACTCTTCTTACATCTCAAAAAAGAAAAGATTATTAAGCCAATAGACAGATCATCAATAAAAAATGTATCTCACAATCATAAAAACGCTCCGATCATCGACGACATCTACGGACAAGAACAAGCAAAGAGAGCTATTCAAATAGCCGTTGCCGGAAGACATAATATTTTATTGTCCGGCCCTCCAGGGTCAGGAAAAACTATGTTAGCAAAATCTTTGAAGAATCTATTACCAGCCCTATCAGAGGATGAAATAGTAGAAGTGACAAAACTTCACAGTCTTGGAGAGCATACTATAATAAATAATCCCATAGTAGATAGACCGTTCAGGTCACCACACCATACCGCAAGTAGATCCTCTATTATTGGCGGAGGATCGAAAGTGCAGCCGGGAGAAATCAGTTTAGCTCATAGGGGTGTCCTATTTCTTGATGAACTACTCGAATATCCACGCACTGTGCTTGAATCACTTCGTCAGCCCTTAGAGGATCACGAAATTACCGTCAGCCGTGCAAATGGTAAATTCAACTTCCCTGCCAATTTCTTATTAGTAGCCACAATGAATCCTTGTCCTTGTGGATTTCTTGGAGACCCAGAAAAAACTTGCGTATGTTCACAAAATCAAATTATCAATTATCAAAAAAGATTATCAGGGCCACTACTCGATCGAATAGACCTAACGGTGTCGGTTTCACGAGTTCCCCATGAGAAATTATTAAATAATAAAATGTCGACAAAATCACAACAAGAGACATTTTTATCTGAGATACATAAAGCCTACTCTGTTCAGAGAGACAGATATAAGTGTAGCTATAAATACAACAATGACATTTCAAGCAATAGTGTTGATAAAATCACATCAATCTCAGAATCTGCAAAAACCTTCTTGACGAACGCAGCCAAAAAACTAGATTTAAGCACTCGCAGCTACTTTAAGGTCATAAAAGTTTCTCGCACTATCGCAGATTTAGAAGGATCCGCGTCTATAGAAGTTCCGCATATAGCAGAAAGCCTACAATACAGACAGATTAACATAGGTTAATTATTATCCTTGAAAATAACAGACATCTCTGTTACAATAGCAACTGAGTTAATCTAAAATTGCTTCAAAAAGGAGAGCCAGAGATTAATAAATCAATCCGTATCAACGGAGCAATCCGTGCAAGAGAACTGCGGATAATTGGTCCTGATGGCGAGCAGCTAGGAATCATGTCCCTTAAAGAGGCTTTAAGTAAGGCCAACGACATGAATCTTGACCTAGTTGAAATATCACCGGGAGCCAATCCGCCAGTTGCTAAAATCATTGACTGGGGTAAGTACCAGTACCAAAAAATGAAGGATCAACAGAAGAATCGGCGCCAAGCCAAATCTGGAGACCTAAAGCAGATGCGCTTTGGTCTAAAGATAGGAGCTGGAGACCTAGAGGTTAAGCTGAAGAAGATCCGTAAATTTTTAGAGGGCGGACATAAAGTTCGCATACAAGTGGTCTACAAAGGTCGCGAAATGGCCCATAAAGAGATCGGCTACGAATTGATCGACAAAATCATGGAACACCTTAGTGAGGACGCAATATTAGAGCAAAAACCTCAGATGGCTGGTCGCAATCTGAGCGTAGTAATAAGGAGTAAATAATGCCAAAGCTAAAGACCCACAAAGGCACTGCGAAGCGTATTAAGCTGACCAGCACCGGAAAATTGACCCGCCAGCGCGCATTTGGCGGCCACTTGTTGGCTAAAAAGTCAAAAAGTCGTAAGCGCGCAATCAACACAACAGCAACAGTAACTGGTTCGATGGCTAAGAACGCCCGTCGAGCAATGGGAGTATAGTTATGCGAGTAAAACGAGGAGTTGCCGCACGCGCTAAGCACAAAAAAATCTTAAAAGCAGCTGAGGGAATGCAGCATAATCGCACCAGAAGTTTTCGTCTTGCAAAACAAGGTGTTATTAGAGCTCTACAGTACGCCTACCGCGATCGCCGAAACAAGAAGCGCGATCTACGCGGTCTATGGATTACCCGAATCAATGCAGCTGCTCGACAAGAAGGCACAACTTACGGCAAACTTATAGCTTCTATGAAATCTAAAAACATTGAGATTGATAGAAAAATATTAGCAGAATTGGCAGTTAACGAGCCAAAAGCTTTCGCTGAAATAGTAAAAGCTAGTCTATAACAGGATAAAACTACCAATATAAAACACCCTGACATTATGCAGGGTGTTTTGTTCATAGTCTGCCTATAAGCCGGGTTCTGTCTAGGGCAATCATCTATCTAGTTTGCTTGTTGCCAAACAAATCAAGCGGTTATCGATCTGCGGACGGATAATCCTATTTGCAAATCTCCTTGCAGCCGACAGGGTTTACCTCTCGTCTATGTCGCCATAAACGACTGTGGGCTCTTACCCCACTCGTTTCACCTTTTCCCTCGTATATAAAATACGAAGGTAGTTTCGTTTCTGTGGCACTTTCCCTAGAGTTGCCTCCGGTCGCCGTTAACGACTGTCGTATCCTTCGCTGCCCGGACTTTCCTCTTAAGTATAACTTAAGCGATTACCTAGCAGACTACATGATATATTATAGCACTAAACCCCAGACTTGTCTGTGGGCGCTAGATATTCCCCGCATAAATGCAAGGTGGGTGCTCGCAACTTATTGCCACGACAATAAATCATTAAAGCTCCCTATCATATGATGTTAGGAAAATCATACGCGCCCACGGATAAATCCAGGGTCTGCCTATATTATACACTAAATATGTTCATAAATACACGTAAAATCGCCCGAATACAACCCGACATAACCTGCCCGATTACATCAGAAAACAGCACAACTATAATCATCACCAAAAGAACGCCGTTTTGCTCAATTTTTTGCATAACACCTCTGACGCTATTTGGTGCTACGGCATATAATATTCTAGATCCGTCCAGAGGCGGAATTGGTAGCATATTAAAAACAAAAAAACCCAGATTCACCGATACAGCAGTAGAAATAATCAGTCCAAATATCGTAGACTGTACTGCCCCAGCATTATTAATAACGCCGCTAAATACTCCGACGCCAAACGCAATAAAGGCGATTACTAAATTAGTAATCGGGCCAGAAAGAGCAACAAGAGCCGCCCCCCAATCGCCAAATCGGACTCTATTTGGATTAAATGGAACAGGTTTAGCTCCTCCAAAAACTGGAGCATGCAGTATCACCATAATCAAAGGAAGCAAAATAGTCATCACTGGATCGATATGTCTTATGGGATTAAGTGTCAATCTCCCCTCTTCTTTTGCGGTATTATCGCCCAATGCATATCCCATAAAAGCGTGCATAGCCTCGTGAATGGTCATAGACAATAATATAACAATCAAAACTATTATTATTTCTAAAATCATAAGTGTTATTATAGCATCAATACACGATCTTGACTAATTGCACAAATGTCGCTACAATAATAAGGATTGTTATTAATAATAAAGTAAAGAGAGTGGAAATGGCATCACGATGTGATTTAACAGGCAAAGGCAAGCAGTATGGCAACAACGTCAGCTTCTCCCTGCGCCGCACTAAGCGTGTTTTCAAACCAAACCTTCAGAAGAAGACTTTTGTTGTTGACGGTCAAAAAATTACCATGACTTTAAGCACGAAAGCTATTCGCACCCTGAAGAAAAAAGGTATTTTGGGCGCAACTGCTGATAAGTAATCGCTAAATCAAATTTTAATAAAATAACTCCGATTGTATTATCGGAGTTATTTTTAATTCAATGAGAAGACTCTAACTTTTCGATATTTGAACAACCGTTAAATTATCTGGTAGATCCGTTATTTTCTTTAACTTCCATTTTGGACCAGCCTCAACAACTGGAGCTCCTAGGTTTTTTACAAACTCATCCACGCCATCCTGTGGAACTTCATAATGCAAAGTAGCGTCATTGTAGTGTACCGGAATCACCACCTTAGGATCCAATTGACGAATTATTGAAGTTGCTCCCATTGCGTCTAATGTATATCCATTTCCACCGACAGGTAATATTGCAAAATCAACAACACCTATATTTTCGAGCTGATCATCGGTTAGCTTACTCTCAATGTTACCGACAACCACTCCCTTAGCTTCACCCATCGTAATTTTATATATTGTAGATTTTTTAACATCATCTGCGGTGTCGATATGTCGGCGCGCTGGAATTCCTAGCAATGAGATGTCTCCGACTTCATATTCACCTGGACCCGAAAATAGTAGTCTTGGTGTAGAATCCACAACAGCAAACCGATCCTCTGTAACCACTTCTACATCATTATTCACAGAAACATTTTTTCCTCCGACAATCTCTAAATTCGGATCAAATACCACACGAAGTTTCTTTGTGGTAATAATAACAGCATTTGCTCCTTTATACTCTATTTCAAACATGTCTACTCCTTTCTCATTATATTTTCCGTATCTACTAATACAGAGTGCTTGTTTCTTACAATATCCATTATAAACCTATCTTTGACACTCATCCTATAATAG
>JABZJR010000042.1 GCA_015257705.1 Nanosynbacter sp. | reverse complement strand
GCGTGGAATGTGGCGGAAATTGATGACATCGTTCAAACCGGCGGGCTGCCTCCGTGTCATACGATGTTTCAATTTAGTGTAAGACCTGGTAAAAACGGCGAGAAGGACAAGCTGGATTTGGCGCTAACTCAGAGATCGGCGGATATGTTCCTTGGGGTGCCGTTTAACATTGCTAGCTATGCGCTGCTTCTGTCCATGGTCGCTCAAGTTACCGACAAGCAACCCGGCGAGTTTATTCATACCTTAAATAGCGCACACATCTACAATAATCACCGCGCGCAAGTTGACGAGCAATTATCGCGCCGTCCGCTGCCGCTACCAAAGCTGTGGTTGAATCCAGACATCAAGAGTATCGACGATTTCACGATTGATGATATCCGTCTGGAGGATTATGAGTGCCATCCACCGATTAAGGCACCGATTGCTGTGTAAGTTGATTGTGTCTGCCGACTGAAATGGCCATAACTTACTTTTTGTAGGAATTTTTCTTTGACGGAAGTATATACTTGTCAACTTCCGGGTCATACAATAAGGTAACAATCTTTCCTGCTATATACTTCACTCGTTCATCATCGCTGGGCGCTTTACTGAACAGCATGACACCTCTTTGAGTAGTCCGGTAGCTCTGTCAGGGTATTGTGCACCTCTGAGTATTGCGTCCGTAGTGTATTCTGAGCTGTTTTCAGGGTTTAACATTTGTATACGCGCTTCGTTATTCATTTGTTATATAATATCACAAATACCAAATACTGTCAATTTAAGAAGGCTATTTTCTTTTATACGTCACAAAATCAAAATCGTAATTATTTTCATTATCTGCCGAATGGTGTACGCGACTTACTTTCTCCCATGCATCCATATCTATCTCTGGGAAAAAAGTGTCAGCATCGGGGAATTCGGCGTCAATTTCTGTGGCGTAAATAGTGTCAATTTCTGGAATGTCTAGAGCGTCTTTATAAACTCGTGAGCCGCCAATAATAAAAGTCGGATATCGCGATAAAGCCAGGGCGCTTCGTAAATTCATAGCCGTAAGAACTTTTTTTACGCCAGTTGGCTTGGATGAAATGACAATATTTTCTCTGCCTGGGAGTGGTCGCGAGCCAATTGACTCAAACGTTTTTCTGCCCATGATGACATTGCTGTTTCTCGTCAAACGCTTAAAATTCGCCAAATCGGCCGGTAAACTTCGTCCCCACGGCATATCGCCATTTTGTCCGATGGCGCGGTTTTTATCGTAAGCTACAATAATGGCTTTTTCCATAATTTCAGTTTAACATGCTGTAAAATTTACCGAAAGCTTGATAGGAATGCATAAACTTGCCATAATAAGATTTGGTAGAAAAATCACGCAATGGGAGGTGTTTAGTGAGCGTGTACTCAAATAAAGATATATTAGCGGCGATTGAAGACGGGACAATCGTCTGTACGCCGTTCAATCCAAAAAACGTATCGGAAGCCAGCTTAGATTTTACGCTAGGCTTTAATTTTTATAAGCAGGAATATGACGATATTTCGCGAGTTTATAATCCGTTTGACGAGTCTGATGTCAATCGATACTTCAAGGGTCCGCTTAAGGCGATTCCGCACTCCGAATGGTGCGAGCGGCACGGTTTTCGGGAATTTAAGAATATTCCGCCAGATCATCCGATTATCGTTTTGAAGCCTGGTGAGCGAATTTTGGCACATACGCACGAATTTGTTGGAATTCGGACGCATGGCGGCGCGGCTGAGGTGAAAAGTCGTAGCTCTTGGGGGCGAAACGGCGTGGCGGTGTGTTTTGATGCTGGCTGGGTTGATCCGGGATATATCAATCGGATTACGCTTGAGATTTACAATTTGAATAAGCACGAGAGCGTAGTTTTGCCTGTCGGTGAGAGAATTGGGCAATTGATTTTTCATCACACTGGTCAGGTTGACGGCGGATATGCTAGTGGACGCGGCGGAATGAGCGGCAAATATCAGCACACTGACGATTTGGATGAATTGATAAAAACTTGGCGTCCAGAAATGATGTTGCCGCGGGCGTTTAAGGACCGTCGACATAAACCGATGAAAATCGCGGGACTTAGCGAGGGGATTTTGTGATGATGGCAGGTTCAATGTTTCGCTCGCGAACGAAAGAAAAAGAGTATATTGATCACAAGAAAAAGCATAAGTCTGACGGCTGCGATTTTTGTCAATTGGTAAAACATCACACAGATCAGGTCGTTGGTGAAACGGCGCATTGCCTGATTATTAAGAACAGATTTGGCTATAATTTTTGGGATGGCTGCGGCGTGGACGATCATTTGATGGTGATACCGAAACGGCACGTGGATTCATTGGCGAATTTGAGCGACGAGGAAAAAATTGACTATATGAATCAGATTGCGAAATTTGAGAATAATGGCTATTCGATTTACGCCCGAGCTCAAGGAAGTAAAACCAGGTCAATGGCACACCAGCATACGCATTTTATAAAAGTTGACGGCAAGGCGAAAAAGATGATGCTTTATCTGAATAAGCCGCATACTGTGATTACGAGGTGATGATGAGTGACGCGGGAAAATATATAGTTATCGAGGGCAATGACGGTACAGGGAAGTCGACGCAGGTTTCGAAATTGGCGGAATATTTTCGGTCAATCGGGCGAACGGTTTGCGTGATTGAAGAGCCGGGAAGCGATGATACGGAAAAATCAACTCCGATAGCAAATGAACTTCGAAAAGTGATTAAAAATGGCGATTTGGCTCGCTCTGCGGCGGTGAATGTGGCGCTATTTTCTGCAGCTCGGCGTGAATTGTGGCGGGAAAAAATTCAGCCAGCGTTGGAACGTGGGGAAATTGTTTTGAGCGCGAGGAATTATATTTCGACATTAGTTTATCAGGGGCGAGGCGAAGGATATGACGAGCCGGAGATTTTGCGATTAACGGAATTATTCACCGATGAAAAATACTTGAAGCCAGACGTTATGGTTATTTTAAGTTTGAGTCGCGATAAGCGGGAAGAGCGAATTTCTATGCGCGGCGAGCTGGAAAATCCCGACACTTTTGAGTCGCGTGGGCAAGATTTTCAGAAAAAAGTCGACGATGGATATTTGGAGATTGCCAAAGCGTACGGAATTCCGGTAGTTTCGGCGGACGGGACGATTGACGAAGTTCACGATATGTTGGTTGATAATATTGAAAAACACTAGTAAAACCCCTTGATTTTATTGACGTTTTTCGTCATAATGAGTAGTTATAGAAGTAGTGTATTCATGGCGGGTGAAAATTGCGAGTGGCAAATCGTGATTTTGGGCTATGAATTAGAGATCTTCACGGCCGTCTATTAACCACTAATTAAAGCGAGGAGTGTTTACGCCTGTGGCAAAAAAACCAACCACAAGTAGCGAGCGCGTCTATTTCACCTCTGGTGATAATGCCCTGCCGCTACCAAACTTAATCGCTCACCAAAAAGATTCTTGGCGCTGGTTCGTCGAAGAAGGTTTGAGTGAGATATTTTCAGAAATTAACCCAATTGACGACTACACTGGTCAGAAGTTGTCATTAAAGTTCGGCAAATATTATTTTGGCGAGCCAAAAAACACTGACCAATTTGCCAAAGAAAACAACTTGACATTTGAAGCTCCGCTACACGCAACAGTTGAATTGACAAACAAGACAACCGGTGTAGTTGAGGAGCAGGAAATTTACCTCGGTGAATATCCATGGATGACCGAGCGCGGTACGTTCATTATCAACGGTACGGAGCGCGTGGTTGTTAGTCAGTTGATTCGCTCTGCTGGTGTTTTCTTCACTGCTGAAACAATAGCGGGACGTAATTACTACGGCGCAAAAATCATTCCAGGACGTGGAGCTTGGATGGAATTTGAGACGGCTTCTAATGGCGCGATTTACGTAAAGATTGACCGCCGCCGCAAGATGCCAGCAACGACTTTGTTGCGCGCTTTGGGTTATCCGAAGACTAGCGAAATTAAAGAGTTGTTCGCTGATATTGATACTGGCGACGTAAAATACATTGACGAAACTTTGGATAAGGACACTTCTCGTGGTGCGAATGAGGCGTTGATTGAGGTTTATCGTCGATTGCGTCCAGGCGATTTGGCGACAGTTGATAATGCTCGCCAGATGATTGAGCGAATGTTCTTTGACTTCAAGCGGTTTGATTATTCGCGGGTTGGTCGTTATAAATTGAACCAACGCTTGGGTCTGGATGTTGCTAATACGGCTGAAAATCGTACGTTGCAGATGAGCGATTTGGTGGCGATTTTGCGTGAAGTTATTCGCTTGAACAATACGCAAGAGCCAGCTGACGACATTGACGCATTGAGCAACCGCCGAGTTCGCTTGGTTGGTGAATTGATTGCTCGACAATTCCGCGTTGGTATGCTTCGAATGCAGCGCAATGCAATGGACCGCATGAGCGTGGCTGATTTGGAGAGTGTTAGCCCAAGCCAATTGATTAATGCTCGTCCAATTGTTGCAGCAGTTCGTGAATTCTTTACTTCAAGCCAGCTGTCACAGCTACTCGACGAAGTTAACCCATTGTCAGAATTGAGCCATAAGCGACGCTTGAGTTCGACTGGTCCTGGCGGTTTGACTCGTGAGCGCGCTGGATTTGAGGTTCGCGACGCCCACCCAACTCACTATGGTCGTATTTGTTCAGTGGAAACACCAGAAGGTGCGAATATCGGTTTGGTGCTGAACTTGGCAGCTTACGCACGTGTTAATGAATATGGATTTATTGAGACTCCATATCTTCGCGTGAAAGACGGCAAAGTGACTGATGAACTTGTTTACTTGGATGCTTCACAGGAAATCGGTGAGGTTATCGCTGACGCCGGTGAGGCTCTTAACGAAGACGGAACTTTCCGCGACGAGCGCGTTAACGCCCGCAGCAATATGCAACCATCACAAGTTGATGCTAACCAAGTTACATTCATGGATGCAGCTCACCGCCAGATTTTAGGTTCGACTGCGGCGTTGGTTCCGTTTATTGAAAAGACGCGTGTTGACCGTGCTTTGACTGGTTCAAACATGCAACGTCAGGCTGTTCCTCTATTGTGTCCAGAATCTGCAACCGTTGGTACTGGAATTGAGAAGGCTGTGGCTGAGAATAGTGGTCACTTGATTCAGGCTAGCGCCGACGGCGAGGTCGTTCGTGCTGATGCTGATGAAGTTCATGTTAAATATGCTGATGGCGTAAAAATTTATACGTTGAAGCATTTCGTGAAGAACAACGACGATCGTTGTTACAACCAAAAAGTTCGCGTCGAGCGTGGCGACAAGGTAAAGAAGGGTGACATTCTAATTGAAGGCGCCTCAATTGCTGGCGGTGAAATTGCTCTAGGTAAAAACCTTCTGGTTGCCTTCATGCCATGGGGTGGCTACAACATGGAAGACGCGATTATTATGAGTCGTCGTTTGGTTGAAGATGATCGATTGACAAGCATTAACATTAAAGATTACACCGTTGAAGTTCGTGAGACGAAGCTTGGTCCAGAGATTGTGACGCGCGATATTCCAAACGTTTCTGAGGAAAGTTTGCGTCACTTGGACGAGAACGGAATTGTTCAAATCGGTTCCGAGGTCAAGGCTGGCGATGTTTTGGTTGGTAAGATTACACCAAAGGGCGAGCAGGAATTAAGCTCTGAGGAGCGCTTGCTTCGTGCAATCTTCGGCGAAAAAGCTAAGGACGTTCGTGATACATCGCAGCGAATGAACAACGCGGGCGGCGGTAAAGTTGTTGGCGTTAAAATCTTTAGTCGTGAAAATGGCCACGAGTTGAAAGCTGGCGTTTTGATGCAAATTCAGATCTTCGTTGCGCAATTACGAAAGATTGGCGTTGGTGATAAGATGGCTGGACGATTCGGTAACAAGGGTGTTGTGGCGAAAGTGCTTCCTGTTGAAGATATGCCATTCCTAGAGGACGGTACGCCAGTTGACGTGGTTTTGAACCCACTTGGTGTGCCGAGCCGCATGAACCTTGGTCAGATTTTTGAAACTCACCTTGGTATGGCGGCGCGAGCATTGGGCTACCGTGTAGCGACTCCGTCATTTAACGGTGTTCCAAGTGAGAAGATTTCTGACGAGCTAGAAAAAGCTGGTTTGGCACGTGATGGTAAGAGTCAATTGTTTGACGGTCGCACCGGTGAGCCATTTGAGGAACGAACAACAGTTGGTGTGATGCACATGATTAAGT
>JABZJR010000041.1 GCA_015257705.1 Nanosynbacter sp. | reverse complement strand
CAGGTCTGAGGCGAAAATTGAAATTATCATAGCTAAGAACGTGTACGGAGATTTGATAATCGCTGAAAGTCGTGGCGCTCAAAATATCAATTCGTACACTCAGCGCGACCGTGGACGACCAAAGCGCGATGCCTTCGTGGGAATGCTTCCACCTAAACTTGCCCAGATTATGATCAACCTATCTGGCGCAAAACCTAACGATTACCTCTGGGATCCGTTTTGTGGCACAGGAACGGTATTACAAGAGGCTGTACTTATCGGCGTGAATGCTTATGGCAGCGATTTGAGCGATAAGATGATATCTTACACGACTGAAAATATGAACTGGGTGGAAAAAACTTTTTCGACAAACACTTTCTGGCAAGCACATCAAGCCGACGCCAACTCCGTAAAATTAACAAGTGAGCAGAAGGAGCGGATTTCTCGAATTGTTTGCGAAACATATTTAGGTCAGCCGTTTTCCGCACCACCCAGCCCAGAAAAACTTCACGAAGTAGTCGGAAATTGTAATCACATAATTAGCGATTTTCTGCAAAATATCCATTCGCAAATTCGCCCAGACACGACGCTTTGCATAGCCGTTCCAGCGTGGCAAAATCGCGAAGGTAAATTCACCCACTTGCCTCTGATAAAGAATCTTAAAAAACTTGAATATCAGCAAATTATCGATAAAAATCTCTTATATTACCGTGAAGATCAAGTTGTTGCCAGAGAAATATTGGTATTAAAACCGGCAGATATAGCCAAAACCGCTTGACAACTGGCTTTATTTTCGATAAACTAGAACAGATTGTTTTATAGAAACTATAAGGAGTAAAGAATGTCAAAGGTTAAAGCTGGTGGTTCTAGTAAGAACATCCACAACAATGCTGGTCAACGTCTTGGCGTTAAGCGATTTGGCGGTCAAAAAGTTTCCGCTGGAGAAGTTCTAGTTCGCCAAACTGGCGCCACAAAGATCGCTGGTGACGGCACATACGTTAGCCGCAATTTCACAATCCACGCCGCAAAAGATGGCGTAGTTGGCTTCAAATCAGTTAAAAAAACCAAGTTTACCGGCAAATCAGAACGCCGAACGCAAGTTGTTGTTCTTTAATTGGTAAAAACTTTTTATTAAAATAGCTCCGGTAAATACGGAGTTATTTTATTAATCACCTCTTCTGGCAATATCTTAATATCATTTATCAATACCCCGCTTCCCGAATTCCCTTAATAGCATCTAAGATACTCTGACGACGTCTGTAAATTGATCCCAAATCACCACTGAATTTTCTATCTATATCTCTATAGTCATCGCTACCAATAATTTCTTCAATCACTCTGACAAAACGATCTCTATAAGCAATTATTCCCCATCTGTCATTCCGCGAATTATCGATAATACTTCTTATTATTGTCAATTTACCCAACAAACCATTAGTTACATCACCCAGAACTCTATTATCCGTACCCATCTGATCTACGTGCTCAGTTAGCTTAATCAGACGTCTACGCTCGTCATCATTTTCAATATTACTTTTTAGATCCTCCAGAAGACTCTCTATATCATTCTTAAATTTATTCGCAGATTTAGCCCTAGAAACTTCAAGATCTCTAATCCTCGATGATGCGCGTCGTATGAGCTCTTCAGTTGCGAGTTCCTTTATCGCTTCAGGGTTCCCCTGAATTCGCCACTTCAGCTCATTCAGTTCTCTAGCTATAGATTTAGTCTCTGCAGAAAACTCGCCGTTATCCCCTCCGGTATATTTTTCAAAATTATTAATCACAGACTTAAAGTCCTCAGGTAATATGTCTGTATTGGCTTCATTCGTCTCTATCGACTTTTCAGCCACTGGGTTTTCAACCGATTTAGCTGCTGGCAAATCTGCTGGAGCAGCGCTTGCCTTATCCGCTTCTACCGGCTTCTCAACTGGTTCGGTTGCCACCAAATCCGCTGGGTTAGCACCTACCTTATCTGTCTCCGCTGGCTTTTTAGCTGACTTAACCGCTAGATTTTTAGCTAGCTCTTTAACTGCAGCTGACTTAATCGCTGGCGAACCCACCGAGTCATCGACCTTAACCGCCCCAATCGACTCCAAGACTTTTTTAGACATCACCAAGGCCGGTGAATTAACGCCAACCTCATTCGTTTTCACTGGCGAAACTTCGACAGTCTTAACGGCTAGATTCCCCATTGCGGAACTGACTTCACCCCTTAAAGACTTCTCAGAATTACCTTCTGTATCCAAGCCATCGCTAAGGGTTTCTGAAGGTGCCTTCACATCCAATAACTCATTCCAATCACTGTCCGGATGTTTCTGCTGCCAAATTCGCTCAGCAGCCTCTGCTCCTTCTTTAAGCATTTCCTCAGTAGATTTTCCGTAAAGTGCCTGAATATAGGACTCCGTAAAGACCCCATTTTCTTTTAGATTTCGAAGAATATTCAATGGCGCAATCCCAGTTACAGGAACATGCTCTCCATTAACTTTAATCGTTTTATATACTTCCACAAACAATTCAGTCGGACCAGCACCCTTCTCTGGATCAGTGTTGCATACACACAACATAGCGCTAGGAACCCAACCCCCCTCATATATAACATCCTCCTTGTCTTTACCGCTACGAATAACAGTTAATGGACGTTTCGCAATATCTAAATCAGCATGGAAAGTTGCAACTACATAATCTCTCAGGGTTTTTCGTTGTTCTTGTTCATGGTTCTGTGTTGGTTTTGGTTTTTCCATATATAACTACTTTATACCAAAAAACAAGCAAAAAGTCAACCCCTAAAAAGCTGACCTTTCGCTCGATTTACTTCTCTACTGAATACCCAAATGATGTTTTACACGCGCCACAACGTCGCCAATTACAACCTGAGATTTTACCAAATAATCATCAACACCCAAGCTCTCAGCACGTTCCTTATCCTTTGGCTGACTAAGCGCTGTTAGCATAATAATCCTCACGTTAGCAGTTTCTGGAGTGTTACGAAGAATATCCAAGACATCAAAACCACTAATCTTTGGCATCATCACATCCAAAAGAATCAAATCTGGACGATATTCAACAGTGGCAGACAGAGCGTCTTCCCCGTTGTTGGCTTCCCTAACGTCAAATCCTTCAATCTCCAGCCGCGACCTATAAACCGCAGACAGAGCCATATCATCCTCAACTAGTAAAATCTTCTTTTTTTGTCCGTTCATACTATCTCCATTTTATGTTGTCCAGCCCAAAAACACAAGCTTTATAACGACTTCGCCTTATCCATCTGCGGATCTACGTTATTATTGACATCGTCCGACGAAAGATCAACTTTTACATCAGGTTCTATACCAGTTTTATCTATATTTTTGCCCTTTGGCGTGTACCATCTGGCTTCCGTGACCTTCATTTGCGACCCGCCAGGTAGTCCAAGCACAATCTGCACGCTTCCCTTGCCGTAACTCTTCTGCCCAACCAGCGTGGCTTTTCCGTATTCACGAAGCGCCCCAGCCGTAATTTCGCTAGCACTAGCACTGTTGCCGTTAATAAGCACCACCGTCTTCATGTTGCCTAAAATTGGCGTCCCAGTTGTACGCAGCGTTTTAACTATTTCAGAACCTCTACGCTCGGTCATAGCTATTTGATTGTCTAGCCAAATACCCAATAGTCCTTGAGCAGCTCCAACCGTTCCACCAGGATTATTCCGTAAGTCCAAAATCACCTTTTTAACACCTTTCTCAACAAACTCCGAAGCGTATTTCCTGGCCAAGCTCACTGTATCATCGCCAAATCGGTTAACTTTCAAAATACCAATTTCTCCATCAATTTCCGACTCTACCGCTGGAGAAACTATACTCTGACGCACAACCGACACCTCACGCGTTTGGCCACCGCTTAATAACGTCAATTTAACGGACGTACCAACTTCTCCGCGAATTTTACTCACAACTTTTTCCACTGACCAATCAGAAGATGATTCATCATTCACCTTAACAATTACCTCACCAGCCTTAATTCCCGCCTTCTGAGCTGGACTGTTTTCCAGAGGTTTTATGATAGTCGGCTTATTATTCCTAAGACCAATCTCCGCACCAATTCCACCACCAATTTGACCACTCAGCGACTTGTCAAACTCTTTCGTCTCGTCAGGATCCATATACACCGTATGAGGATCGCCAGCCGCTTCAACTAGCCCGCGATTGGCGCCATAAATTAACTTTTGAGTATCCAATTTTCCGTCATAATTAGCAACTAGCTCTTGGTATGTTTTTTGAACGCTAGATAAGTCAATCGTCTTATTTGAAGTTCTAACGCCAAATACCGACGCCACATTAGCAAACAGCGCATCAGAGCGAGCTCCCGCCACAAAGCTAACAATAGCCACAATAACAAGCGTCAAAAACCAACTTAATTGCTGTCTTTTCTCTCCCGTAACCATATGCTTATTATACTACAAAACGCCCGTTTAACACGAGCGTTTTTTGTGTATCACTATGCCGATTAGAAGTAAACGTATGTCAATCCTGAAGCCGAACGTGTGTAGTGTCTATATAAGCCATCCCAGGCAAAGTTGTAGTCGCTGACGGTAATGGTTCCATCGCCATTGACAGACTCAACATACATAACGTGTCCGTAATATCCAATATTCATCACGGCTGCCGCGCCAGCTTTTGGCGTTGAGCCGCTAGAAATACCGTAGCGCGCTGCAGTTGACGGCCACTGATTTGCGTTGCCTGCGCCACCAAAATGCGGAACATATCGTCCAGTGCTATGGATTTTCCAAGCCACGTAGCTCACACATTCACGCGTGTATAGTCCCCATGGATCGATATAGGCATCAAGTGGAGCGCTCGCCCAAACACCAGGATAACCGCCACCGCCAGGTACGCCGCCTGGAATGGAGACATTACTGCCACCAAGAGCTCGTCGGTTGGCTGCAGCCTGCTCTTCTCGCAACTTCGCTACTTCGGAATTGCGCTTCTGAGCCAGCGCCGCATAGTTATTTTGGTCATTCTTCGTGTCAGTAATCAGTTTTGCCTTCTCAGACTGTTTAGCAGCCATCGCATTACGCTGCAATTCCTGGTCGCGAAGCGTATTTTCGACAGACTTCTTATTCTCTTCTAGCTTTTTCTGCAAAGACTTAATTTCTTTAATCTTATCGTTCAATGAAGTTTTCAAAGAATTACGCTGTTCTTGCTTGTCAATGTAATCGCTAATATTTTTTGAGCTAGCGAGCATCTCCAGCGGCGAAATCTGATCATCAACATACAAATCCGCCAAAATTCGCCCCATCGCTTTACGATTGTGCTTAATTAGCTCTTCGTTCTTTTTTATCTGGTCATTAAGGCTATTAATCTTCTTTTGACTATCAGAAATCTGCGCTTGAATAGCTGATATTTGTCCGTTTATCTTATCGAGTTCCGCCTGCAAACTATCAGCCATCTCACCCAAGCGCGAAGCCTCAGAATTATAGTTGTCTGCTTCTTGTTGTTTTGCCTGAATTTCGGCGTTATAGTCGCGAGCTAATACGTGTGATGCCAAGCCAAAAATGCCCGATCCAGCGAGCAATGCAGACATCGCCACCAGAGAAGCTCTGCTGACTAGTGATGCCGAAACTGGTGTGGTGGACCGTAGTTTCATACGTCTATGTTAGCATAAGCGTAATCGTCATGTCAAGGACTTTTACAACTTAAGATATTTGCGAGTTGCCACCCAAGATGACGCCACGCCAATTGCCGCGCCGACCAGAATCATACTCAAGAAAACTAGCACGCCGTACATTTTTAGATGATTCAAAAGATTATCGATAGGAATTCCGTATTTCACCATCGGATCATGTGCTAGAATTAGCAACCCATACCCAACCACCGTTGCGATAATTGCCGCGATAAATCCGTACATTATAGCCTCAACGATAAACGGACCTCTGATGAAGCTGCGTTCTGCGCCAATCAACTTCATCATCTCAATCTCGTCCTTGCGGTTGAAAATTGCCATGCGAATAGTGTTAAAGACCACAAGCGATGAAATCACCACGAAAACAACTGTAGCGATTGAACCGCCGATACTCGCCAATCTCACCCAACTACCAACTGTTTTAATGGCTTGCTGACGTTCACCTGAGAATGACGGCTCCCTGTTAGGGTCTTTATATTTTTTATATAAATCATCTGTTTTAACAAAATTATTTAATGATTGCTGGTTATTCAGTTCCTTCACGGAAACACGAAGCGTTGCCGACATCTCATTGCTAGACTCGCGAATCGCCTCAAGCGTATCTGGATTGTCCTTATAT
>JABZJR010000040.1 GCA_015257705.1 Nanosynbacter sp. | reverse complement strand
CGTCATATGTAACCATCAGCGCACGAGAGTTGACTTGTCGCAGAGTTTCAAGGGCAACTGATACGATAATCAAGATTCCCGTACCGCCGATTGACAAACGCAAACCTTGCAAGCCTGTCAAATTGTACGTGAGATATTCCGCAACGAATGGTAAAATAGCCACGACTCCTAGGACAATTGAGCCGAACAAAATCAAGCGATTGACAGTTCTCGTAAGGTATTTTTCAGTCTGAGCGCCTGGACGCACGCCTTCAATAAATCCGCCTTGCTTCTGCAAATTTTCGGCAATTTCGTTAGCGTTAAAGACGATTCCAGTGTAGAAATACGTAAAGGCGATAACCAAGATAAAGTATAGGGTTGGGTAAATAAACGCTTCAGCCGTGCTTCCTGTGAATGAGCCCGCGTTTGGAGCCTGGAACCAGGTGATCAATTTGTTGGCGGTCGGCAGAAGGTTGGCGTTACCAGACGCTTTCATAACTTGACCAACGAATTGCGGCAAGCTTAGGAATGCAACCGCGAAGATGACCGGAATAACTCCCGCAGCAATCAGCTTAACCGGCAAAATACTCTTTACATCGCCGTAATTACTATTTCCGTGAACGCGCTTTGCGTAGTTAATCGTGATAACTCGCTGAGCTTCGTTGATTTTAACTAGGAAATAAAGGACGATAAGTCCGGCGATTGACATGATTAATATCGTCCAGAACATAACTGGGTTTACGGGGAGAGTGAACCAGTTGAAGACGTTTAAGCTGCCAGATGAGGTGTTGAACAATGATGAGATTAATGACGCGAGCATTTGTGGCAATTGGCTGATGATACCAGCGAAGATCACGATAGAAATACCGTTGCCGATTCCCTGCTCAGTGATCAACTCACCGAGCCACATCAGAAGAACAGAGCCTGCCGTCATTGAAGTGATTGAAACGATCCATTCCATCATCGTAGGGTCGGCTAATGTCGTGCTGCCGCCTTGAAGAACTGTTTGCCTTAAGATGAAGATGAAAGCGATTGACTGGACAATAGCAAGCGGCACGGTAATAACACGCGTCCATTGCTGAATTTTTCGACGTCCAGATTCGCCGTCTTTGTGTAGCTCCTCAAGCCTTGGAATAGCTTTGGTCAGAAGCTGAATGATAATACTGGCGGTAATGAATGGGCTGAGTCCAACCAGCACCAGAGAGAAGCTCGACAACGCGCCACCAGATAGCAAGTTCAAAATTCCACCGAGGTCAGATTGCCCAAGTACCGACGAAATCGCGTTACGTAGTTGCGTTGGTTCCGCCAACGGCACTGGAATGTGCGCTAATAATCGATAAACAACAATTATTCCCACGACAATAAATAGTCGTTTTTGCATATCTTTATTTTTCAGCGAGCGAAAAATTATTCTCCAATTCATGTTTTAGCCCCTCATAGTCACTAACAATTCTTAACTCTGTTAATTATACATTATCCTAGCGGATATTTCCATACTAAAAACATAAAAGCGTATGCGTTATAATTGAGTCAATAACATAACGTAAACGAGGTATCATATGCAACAGCAACCTGAAATCCCATCAACTCCACCAATTACGCCACCACCAAACCCAGAATTTCCCCAAAATTATCCACCAAAGAAAAGTAAATTATGGCTATGGGTTACATTGGCGATCGTAGGAGTACTGGCGACAATCGGAATAGTGGTGGCAATTGTTCTTGTGTCAAGTAAAACCGCTCCTTCAAAAGACGCTAATATTTCGCGCAAAGAGGCGACCAAGCCTAAGGATGAGAAGAAAAACGAAGACAAAAAGCAGAATTTAGCTAAATCAGATTCAAAATGTTTAACGTCTGCTGATTTTCGAAAAGCTGGCTATGGCCATATGAAAGATGGCTCTTTTGTATTTAGAGACGGTAAATATAATTTTAAAAATGTTTTCTTCAATGCGGATTCGACGCAATATACATATGAAGGAATCGCCGTTGACGAACTAGCTAAACTGGGGTCGCTATACAAATCAAATAGTCAAAAGGAATTTTCAATTGAGCTAGTCGGTCAAACATACGAGAGTTCAAAGACAAGTGCTGGCACAAAATTAGCCATGGAGCGCGCCGATAAAGTCAAGCAAGGTCTAGTCTCGCAAGGTTTTCCTGAGAATAAGATTATTATCTCTGAGCCAAAAATTGCCAGCCATGACAATAGCGATGACACCGCCGACAGAAACGTGACTATTTATCTAGTTGCGCCACAAGAATGTAGCGAAAAATAGTCCAAAAATCAGAACAAAAGAAAATCCCCTTCTCTTCCGAAGGGGATTTGTCATTGTCGAGAAAGATTATTTCTCTTCAGCTTCTTTTGCACTTTGGCGTAGAGGTGTAGCTACTTTCTCAAATGAGCCACCGGCTTTTTCGATGGCAGCAACAACTGAAGCTGAGGCGGCTTGTACTTTCAAGTCAACCTTAGCCTTCAATTCACCGCGAGCAATCACCTTAACCGTGTGGAAAGGAGTTGCGATATAGCCTTCAGTGAACAACAAAGCATTGTCAACGGTCTTGCCGTCAAATGCGTTCAAGTGATCCATGTACACAACTTGAGCTGGAGTTCGCAAGCTCTTGAATCCGCGAGCCTTTGGCACAGCTTGAGCTAGTGGACGCTGACCACCCTGGAACATTACGCGAAGCTTCTTACCTGTTCGGGCGTTCTGACCTTTAGTACCGCGACCAGCAGTTTTACCTTGACCAGCAGCAATACCGCGACCAACGCGCTTTTTATTTCTGTTTGCTGAAACTTGGAGATCATTGTACTTCATTATTTAGCCTCCTTTTTAGCAACCTTTTTTACAGGCTGAGCGCTTAGCCATTGATCGCGTGGAACTAATGACTTTAGAGCTTCGATAGTCGCGTAAGCAATGTTAACCTTGTTGGTTGAGCCAAGAGATTTGGTCAATAGGTTGCGAATTCCTGTTACACCGATAATTTGGCGAACTACACCACCAGCGATAATACCGGTACCAGGAGCAGCTGGCTTGATCAATACGCGTGCGCCAGAGAATTTAACTTCGCTGTCGTGCGGAATTGTCTCGCCGTTTAATGGCAATGTAATTAGGTGCTTTTTAGCGACTGACGTAGCCTTAGCTACTGCAGCTTGAACGTCTGCACCCTTGGCGACACCGACACAAACTTTATCTTTGCGGTTACCAACAACCACCAAAGCCTTAAATCGGAAGCGGCGACCACCTTTAACCACGCGAGAAACGCGGTCAATGTTGATTACCAACTCTTCAAATTCTTTTGGTGCGTCATCGCGCACATTTCGCCGGTCATCGCGGCGACCACCACGTGGATTTCGAGGTCGACGACCTTCTGCACGTGGGGTAGTATTTGCAGCTTGCTCTGCCATACTAAAACTCCAATCCTTCTTGGCGCGCAGCGTCAGCCAAAGCCTTTAGGCGGCCAGCGTATTGACGACCATTGCGATCAAACACTACTGCGCTAATCTTAATTTTCTTTGCTTTCTTAGCAATTTCAGTACCGATAGCGGCACTTTTTTCAGTCATCGTGCCAGTCGCTTTTGTGCCAACTGTAGTTGCTGCAGCCAATGTTTTACCAGCCACATCGTCAATCAATTGCGCGCTAACGTGCAAATTGCTAATAGTAACTGTCAAGCGTGGGCGCTCTGCCGTGCCTGAAACCTTAGCGCGAACGCGGTTTTTGCGAAGAGCGCGGTTGAGTAGCTTCTTATTTTCAGCCATGATTACTTACCTGTCTTTCCTGCTTTACGCAAAATCTGCTCGTCGACGTACTTGATACCCTTGCCCTTGTACGGTTCAGGTTTCTTCAATGCGCGGATTTCCGCTGCGACTTGGCCGACTTGTTGTTTATTGATACCGCTAACAACGATAATCATTTTTTCGTTGGTAACAGTTACGCCTTCTGGGGCTTTGTATTTGACTGGATGTGAAAATCCAAGTGCCATTTCTAGCTCGTTGTTGCTTGAGCTAACACGGAAACCGACACCGTTAACCTCTAGGCGTTTTTCATAGCCTTTGGTTACACCGATTACCATGTTGTTGATTAGCGCGCGCATCAGACCATGCTGACTACGGGCTACTTTGGACTCGTCCTTAGGATGAACCGTGACTTGTCCGTCTTCGACTCTCACCTCAACTGCTGGTGTGATGAATTGTGTCAATTCACCTTTCGGGCCCTTTACGACCACATCACCAGAGTCAACCGTGATTGTCACACCGGCCGGAATAACCACCGGCAGTTTTCCGATTCGACTCAGACTCATTACTCACCTTTCGTGTGATTTGATATTAACTTCAGTATTTTAACACAGATTAGGGGTAAAAAGCAAGGTTTCCAAACTACGAATTAACCTCATATATGTCTAGCTCGATTGAATTAACCATTTGCCTTATTCGAGCACTATCCGCCATTTCCAGCCAACCTTTGCCGCCAATGATACACCCTCCAAGGATCGCATTTAGCGTGCTCCTGTTTAATATAACCTGTTTATGATTGTCCGAACATCGAACAAGAGCTTTTTGTAAATTATCACAAAAGACAGACGACGATAAAATTTTTATATACTCTAAGAAATCATAACTCAATTGATTAATTATTTTGTCATCTTTCTTCAGCGATCCAAGAAACATTCTGTATCCAACCGAAATCGACGCCTCCGACCACTGATCGCCACGATCATATACAGTATATTTTTCTCGCACGACCGTCAAGAAATTGAGAGCCACAATCTGCATAACAATTGCCGCCAGAGCTTGATCAACAGGCGTCTGTATGTGACTTTCATCAATTGAATACTCCAGAACGCATTCACGAAAAAGATCGTCAGACTCTTTACTGTATTTTACATATGAAGTACGAAAGAGCGTATTAACAGAGCTCTCATCGTGAGCTTTACGATACGCCATATCAATTTGCTTACGCCACGGAGAAATCTGAACTTCGCGTAGTTTTTTACTCAGTTCACTTCGGTCGACTTCTACTATATTTCGATTCATTTCTATTCCACACTCGCCAGCAGCCCTCAAAATCTCATCTTCTGAAATGACCAATTTATCAAACTCTCGTAATGCTTCGTCATATGTCTTTTTCGCTTCTGAGCTATATAATTCGGCGTCCATAAAACAAGTGTCGCCATATGTTTTTGCAGATAGTATGATATCGCT
This sequence comes from Nanosynbacter sp., assembly GCA_015257705.1. Lineage (GTDB taxonomy): Bacteria > Patescibacteriota > Saccharimonadia > Saccharimonadales > Saccharimonadaceae > Nanosynbacter. The sequence continues at coordinate 1,111 of JABZJR010000040.1, read as the reverse complement.
CAGAACAAAGAACTCATTGTCTTGAAGACGCTTCAAAACGTACTGAGCTAATAAATGTTCATAAATATGAGCGATTAGCCCGTCGTTATCGACTGTTTTGTATATGGATGAAATTATCATTGCTTGGTTCGATGATATTATAATGCCGTCAAATTAGCAATTTTTCGATATTTATGATAGTTGATATAATCATACTCAATGACAGCAACTATACTTTTCGCCACCAGAAACTCAGGCAAATATGCAGAATTCGTTGCCGCGTTTCATAAATTCGCCCCGCAGACGTCAATTATTTCGTTGGCAGATTTGGACTATCAAATGCCCGACTGTATAGAAACGGGCACGACATTTGAACAAAACGCCCTATTGAAGGCGCGACACGCAAGGAATCATTTACATGAAAATGATAAAAACCTTATAATTATCGCCGATGATTCCGGCATGGAAATTGAAGCCCTAAACGGTGAGCCTGGCGTATTTACAAGACGTTGGAATGGACATGAGATGAGTGATCAAGAGATCGTAGATTATTGCCTGAAGAAGCTTGAAAATAAGGCAAACAGACGAGCGCAATACACGACGTGTCTTGCGGTAAACTTCCCTGATGGTCACGAGGAGGTGATTTTTGGAGAAAATTCTGGCGTCATCTTAACTGAGTCACGCGAGGAATCACGACTGAAAGGAATGCCGTTTCGGGAATTATTTTTTGTGCCTGAGCTTAATATGATGTTTCACGAAGTGCGCGAACTGCCGGAGTTGAAGCGCAATGGATATTCACTCGGGCATGAAGTTGCGGTCGAAAAATGTGCTAGTGTGGTACGGGAAAATTTATTTGACTCTGTATAGCGGCTTTCAACTCCGCGCTCTCACTTGTCCATGGAATGTGTTGTGTGAGTTCATCAACTGTCACAAATTTAGCATACCGTATCTGCTCTTCCCATATTTGTTCTTCGTCCTCGTTCTGTTGATGTAAGATATACTCATCGGCATTCTTATTAAGTTTCAGACTAACCCGAAGTTGTAAGTACTCGTCATCATTTTTTAATCTATCTGTTTCCAAGATATCGTAATAGCCAAAGAACTTATACTGACTAGACACGCTGTCTGTATT
>JABZJR010000003.1 GCA_015257705.1 Nanosynbacter sp. | reverse complement strand
TCGCTGAGTTGCGCCAATCCGCCAGTCAAGGATTGCTGATTTACCGCTAACTGCTTAACGCCGCCAACGTATGCTTGTGTGCCAGATTGCAATCGCCCTAATCCGTCGTGCAAAGTTGATGCGCCGTTAGCCGCCGTATCCAGCCCCATTCCAAGCTTGTCTAAATTCTCCAAAATTCCCTTAGCGTACGCCTGAGTGATTTGTTCAGACACCGAAGATTTAACCTTGGCGGCAGCTTGATTGCTGACTAACGAACCAATATAGTTTTTCGCTGGCGTGGTCGTAAAATTAATAACCGCCTGCTGAGGTTCAGATTCGGTAATTGACGCCGCTTTCTGCGAAAAGTCGGACGGAATAGTTACCACTGCATAAAAATGCCCGCTATTCACGCCTTCGTCTGCTTGCTGTTTGCTGACAAACTCCCAACCCAAATCGTGATTATCTTTCAGTTTTTTCTCGACAGATTCGCCGACATTCAGCGCTTTGCCATTTAAACTAGCACCCTTGTCTTCGTTCACGAACGCCACCGGCAAGTTTTTTGTTTGTCCGTATGGATCCCAAATTGAGCCTAGGAAAAATCCACTATACAAAATAGGGATAAACGAAATCACAGCCATGGATATCAACAATATTTTATTATTAAACAAATGCTTCCACTCGGCTTGTAACATCTTATTTTTAATCATGTGCGACCTCCTTTGCGACATCTTCCAGCGTCACAGTTTTCAAATATTCACTCCACTTTTCCTGCGCTTCAGAAAAAACCTTTTCTATCATATTCATGCCAATTTCCACCTGGCGAGGACGTGATTGAAAAACTCTCTCAACAATTCCCTGAGGTTGAAAAAATGGCGATTCTCCTTCAATTGCAAGGACAACATCATGCAACGTAACTTCGTTCATTTTTCTCGCTAAAATAAATCCACCGCCAGTTCCCTGCGTTGAAGTGATTAGCTTTGCTATTACCAATTTCCGACTAATTTTCTTCAAGTACGTCGGCGAAACCAGCATCTTTTCCGCCAGCGCATCATTAGTTACCGGCGTCGTCCTTTTCGGATCCGCCAGAATCGCCATAATGCAACACGCTTGTTCAACAGCTCCCGATAATCTCATACAAATCCTTTCTCGACTTAGATATAATAGATATCGACTATCCACTATACTACGTCTAGGAAACTTTTGCAAGAAAATAGTCTAATTAAGCGTCGCCGTTCTTCTTCACAAATTCCACAGCCTGAATAAAATCGTCAATTAAAGTCTGACGCATACCGCCGTTATAAAGCGCAGCCGCCGGATGATATAACGGAATCACTACGAATTCAAGCTCATGCAGACGCACTTTACGTGGACGACCGTGTTCTTTACTGATCTGCAACCCTGGAATAAATCCGCCGCCGCTGTGCCGCCCTAAAGTCAAAATGGCCTTTGGCTGAATGATTTCTAATTGCCTGAGTAAATATGGCCAAAATTGTCGCTTTTCCTCTGGCAATGGGTCGCGATTATTCGGTGGACGATATTTAACAATGTTGGTAATATATACATCTGATCGTTGTAAATTGGCAGACTTCAGCATTTCATCAAGGAATTTTCCCGCAGCGCCAACGAACGGCTTGCCCTGCAAATCTTCATTCTTCCCCGGCGCCTCGCCAATAAAAACGATATCAGCATCAGGATTTCCATCGCCCATAACAAGCTGCGTCGCCTGATCCGCCAAATCCGAGCAAACCTTCTCTTTTACAATTTCTTCCGCCAACACATCCAATTTAGTCTGCTTGTCCATATATTTATTCTATCAAAAAACGCCCCGTAAGAAACGAGGCGCTTCTGATATTTAGTAGAACTATTTATTTACCTTATCTGCCAATACAGTTCCTAGGTCATTTAATTCATCGCGAATTTCACCCTCTTCTGCCAGCTTCTGTATTCCCGATGTCCATTCATTAATAGGCTTCTGAATCGCGGTAAGACTGTCATAAAATTCACTCATATAGTTGGAATTATACTTTTTATAGTCAGCCTTCATCTCCGCAACCTTCGGCAGCATTTCTTCGATTTTTTCTAGCTTGGCAGTAAAATCTCTAATAAACTTTTTATTAGTTTCATTCTTAGCGTCAACATTCTTAAGATTCTGTCGAGCTTTCCTAATTGTGCTTTCTACGCTAGAAAAGTTAGAGCTGTTCCTGCCGTCAGAAAATTCAATTATCACCGGCATAATCTTCTCGTATACTTCTTCAAAGGCATCTACGGCCGTATTGAACTTTTCTAGTTTATTCTTCAGAGCATCATACTTTTCGCGAACCTCTTTGTCACCAGTGACAGCCTTCATTTTACCTATCTCGGTCAATCTGTCGTTAATTTCGCTCTTTGTCTTAGCGAGCTTATCACGATTGGATTTCAATGAAGTCTCAGTTTCTGAGGTAGAAATATACGAAAGTGACGTCGAAGCTTTATTATAAATTTCAATTGTCTCGTTTAACTTTTCTCCAGCAGCTTTATAATCCGCCTTGCTTGGACCGCCCAATAACAAGACAGCTAGGACTACGCCAACGATAATTACGACTAGTCCAATTATTCCGCCTACGATTCCCCACATGGCACCTTTGCTCATTTTCTTTTTTGGTGGCATTTGGTATGGAGTTCCCATAACTGGCTGTTGTGGGAATTGTTGTTGTGGCTGAGGCTGCTGAACCTGAGGTTGTTGTGGAGCCTGCTGGAATTGTGGCTGAGGCGGCACTTGAGGCTTGTTATTATTACTATTGTCCATAAAATTTCCTCCTAAAATTACGCTTTCGCTATTATATATTTATAAACCAATCATCGTCAAATTAATCTTACCGCGCTCATCAATTCCAGTAATTTTCACGCGAACAGTTTGCCCTTCTTTCACGACATCAGTCACTTTTTCAACTCGATGTTCTGCCAATTTCGAAATATGAACCATTCCGTCAACGCCAGGAAGTATATTCACAAACGCGCCAAAATCTTTAATGCCGACAACTTTACCCTCGTAAATCTTGCCAACTTCTGGCTCCTCAACTAGACCCTTAATCCAGTTCATAGCCTTTTCAATCGACGCGCCGTCCGGGCTAGCTACAGTAATCAAACCGTCTTCCTTAATATCAATCTCAGCACCAGTTTCCGAAGTAATCTTATTGATCGTCTCGCCGCCCTTACCAATAATCACGCCAATCTTATACGGGTCAATCTTAATCTTCTCAATTCGTGGCGCATATGGACTAAGCGATTCACGAGGCCCTGGAAGCACACTAAGCATATGTTCCAAAATGTGCGCACGCCCCGCCTTACTCTGCTCAATTGCCTGACGCAATACCGCCACTGGCAAACCATGAACCTTCATATCCATTTGAAGAGCTGTGATACCCTTTGAAGTTCCAGTCACCTTAAAGTCCATATCACCAGCAAAATCCTCAGCATCAGCAATATCGCTCAATACATACGGAGTATCGCCGTCCATCATCAATCCCATCGCAATTCCACTCACTGGAGCCGAAATTGGCACGCCAGCATCCATCAACGCCAAACAGCTAGAGCAAGTCGCCGCCATCGAAGTCGAACCGTTCTGACTCATAATCTCAGTCACTGAGCGAATAGCGTATGGAAAATCCTCTTCAGTTGGCAAAACTGGAAGCAAGGCACGTTCCGCCAAGTATCCGTGACCAATTTCACGTCGACCTGGACTGCCCATTCGCTTAACTTCGCCAACCGTATAGCCCGGCGCATTGTAATGATGCATATAACGTCGCTCACCGTCAGTAATTTCCATAGTGTCAATCAATTGCGAATAACTAAGCGGCGCCAAAGTCACAATATTCATTCCCTGGGTCACACCACGCGTAAACAAGCTGGAACCGTGAGCGCGCGGCAAGAATCCAACTTCCGAACTGAGAGGACGAATCTCGGTCAATTGTCGACCATCAGGACGAACTCGCTCAGTGACAATTCCCCGACGAACATCTTTATGTAAAGCCAAAGTAAACGCTTCGTCATAATCGCCACGAACTTCGCTATATTCTTCCTCGTCCAGTCCTAATTTTTCTGCCATTGCTTCATGAAATTCAGCGCGAATTTCGCTAATCATCTCATTGCGCTCTGGATATGGTCGACGAATTTTTTCGCCAAATTTTCCATCAGCCCAAGCATCGACTGTCTGCTGAATTGATTCATCTGGCAAAATTAGATCATATTCCTGCTGTGCTGGCGCAACTTTTTCCGCCAATTCGCGTTGCAGGGCAATTGCTGGCTGCATCATCTGGTGGGCCCACGCCATCGCATCAACAATAACGTCCTCCGAAACTTCTTTAGCGCCAGCCTCGACCATTGTTATACCACTTTCAATACCAGCCACAACCAAATCAAGATCCGACTTTTCGCGCTCTTCCGGAGTCAAAAACGCCTTAAATTCGCCATTCACTCGACCCACACGCAAACCAGCCACTGGACCGTCAAACGGCGTACCGGTTAACATTAGCGCACTAGACGCAGCGATCATCGCAATCACATCTGGACGGAAACTCGGATCCATACTCAAAACAGTCGCGACTACTTGGATTTCCTGTCGATAACCCTTCGGGAAAAGCGGACGAATCGGACGATCAATCAATCGACCAATCAACACGGCTTCATCGCTCGGGCGACCTTCGCGCTTAATAAATCGGCTGCCAGAAATCTTACCCGCTGCATAAAATTTTTCTTCATAATCAATCGACAATGGAAAATAATCCAATTGCACTGGACGCGGACTAACTTGAGCGCTACCCAAAACTACAGTGTCACCATAGCGCACCAAAACACTACCAGTCGTCCTAAAGCCGACGCGATTCACCTCTAAAGTCAGCGGCCGACCACAAAAATCAGTGGTAACACTAAAAATCTCCTTGCCGCTTGGATTGATAATACTCATAAAGAGCTCCTTTCTTGCGGTAGTAACAGGGATGAAATTACTTGGCAATTTAGTCGTCTCATCTCTATCACTTCCGCGTTACAAATTGCTCCTTATATTATACTAAAACCTCAACCCAAACGCCAGCCGCAAGCGCACTTAACATAACCTTATTAACAGATGAATATGCTATAATTTATTCATGTCACTTCAGCTAGATTCAGTAAAAAATCGCCAGAAAAGTTGGAAAAGCTATATCTTAACTATAATCGCAATCTTAATGATTCTTGGTGGAGTTTATTTGCTTGCTCTCATCGGCACGCCCCTCATTTTGTCACAAAACATCAATCCAAAAGACAACCACACCACTCAGCTTATCACTAAAACTGAGAATAAAATTACCGAAAATCGACTTTACATACCGAAAATCGACATAAATCTGCCTTATAGTACTGGCGGCGCCGAAACAATGGAATATGGTGCATGGTGGCGTAAACCAGAAAACGGCAACCCAAAAGATGGCGGTAATTTTGTCTTATCTGCGCACCGTTTTATTATGGGACTAACTCCTCAGCAAACACTCAGAAAATCGCCTTTTTATAATATCGATAAATTGACTGTCGGCGATGAAATTATCATTGACTATAACGGCGTGCGTTACAATTACGTCATCATCGAAAAACAAAGCGTTAAACCAGACGCCGTGGAAATCGAACAACGCACAGATCAGCCGCAATTAACTCTTTATTCCTGCACTTTGGGTGGCGCAAATGACGGACGAGATGTGATTATCGCCAAATTGAAAAAATAGCCAGAACAACAAAAATCCCCTTTTCGTCAAAGGGGATTTAAGCAGTTTTTAACGTAAATTATTTACGCAAACCTAACTTGGCAACAACTGCTTTGTAACTCTCAAAATCAGTTCGCTCCAAATATTTCAGCAAACGCTTGCGCTTACCAACCATTTGGATCAAGCCGCGACGAGCCATGAAGTCGTGCTTATTCGCCTTCAAATGCTCCGTGACTTCTTTGATACGAGCCGTCAAAACTGACACCTGAGCCTGTGGGCTACCGACGTCGTTTTTATTGACCTGAGTCAAAGCAATTGCTTTCGCTTTATTTTCTTTGCTAATCATAGCTCTGTAATTATACCAAGCTTCTCTGTTTTTTGCAATTAGCTAGTAATTCCAAAGTCCGCCAGAGTCTTCGCCTGATCAATAGAATAGTCGGCAATTTTCGTACGACGCAAATTCTCACAATACGCACCTGTCCCCAATTTATCACCAATATCGACCGCTAACGTTCGAATATAGGTTCCGCTTGAAACATGAGTTCTAATCTTTAATTTGGGGTATTTGTATGCCAATAGTTCCAATGAGTAAATTTCTATCACGCGCTTAGGAATCTCGACTTGTTTACCTTCGCGCGCCAATTTATACGCTCTTTCACCATTAATTTTTATTGCGCTAAAAATCGGCGGCGTCTGCTCAATTTTTCCCACAAATTGACCGATTACCCACTGAACTTCTTCCAAACTCGGCTCATAATCAGACACATTGGCAATTTCACCCTCTGGGTCGCCCGTCGAACTATTCTTGCCCAGAATAATTTCTGCCTCATACCACTTATCTAACTTAGTGAAAGTTTCAGCTTCGCGGCATTTCTTTCCAGTCACAATAATCATTAGCCCGGTAGCAAACGGATCAAGCGTACCCGTGTGACCAACCTTTACCTTCTTTCCCGCCTGATTAGATAAAACTCGTCGCAAGCGCGCCACCACCCCAAAGCTAGTCATTCCCTGAGGTTTGTCTATGAGAATCACTTCGTCCATCAACTATTGTCCTGGGATGTGGAATTGTGCTGGATTGAAGTCTGCGTTTTGAGCTGGCTGAGTTGGCATCGCAGTGATCGGCGCAGGCGCTGGGGCTTGCGGAGCGGCTACTGGCTCAGGAGTCACTCCTAGCGGTGCAATCTGTGGCAATCCATTTACATCAACACCTGTAGGCGCTGGCGGCATTGGTGGCAAAGCGCCGAAATCTGGCATCGCTGGTGGCATTGGTAAATCGAAACCTGGAATGCTATTCTCAGGATTTGTTATTAATGGCTCAATTGGCGCAATCGGCTGACTCGGAGCTGGCGCTACTGGATTATTCAATTGATTTGTGTCGTTGGTAATTGCCGAAATAATCGACTCTTCAGATTGCGGCGCAACAGGTATCGTCGACAATTTTTGCTCAGCGGCGTTAGTTGTAGCAAACGGATCAATCTTTGGCGGTTCATCAGACGCGCCCATAGCCGCATTTAACGGAGTATCGCCAAACGACGGCATATTATCACCCACATATTTACCGTGCGTTAAGATGGTTTTATTTTGATCGCTAGCCAATTCCCTAATCTTATCTTCAGCAGCCTGTGTAGTCGTTGCATTCAGAGTGCCACCCATCAGCGGAGTTTCCTCAAAAGAAAGCTCGCCCTTTGAAACTATTTTTTCACTCGGCTTTTCTTCCTCGGCTTGCGGCTCCTCCTTTATCGGCTCAATTTTAGCCAATTTCTCTTCGGCAATCCTAGCAGATTCTTCTTGCTTTTCCTTCGCTGTTTGTTCAGCTACTTCATCAACATCGCCCTTCTTTTCGTGACTAATCGACAAAGTTCCGTCCGCGTGTACAGTTTCCTCATCTTTCTCCGCTTCTTCAGTCTTATCCTCTGAAGCTTCCTCTTTTTCTGGAGATTTTTCTTCGATCTTTTCAATCTTCTGTGGCTCGTCCTCTACTTCGCTCTCTGCGATCTTTGAAACCACCAATTGCTGATTCGCGCCAGCTGCCATAAGTTCTGCCGCCGTGGTCATAACCTTTGATGACGTATTGCTATTACTAAACCTCTCGGTTACCGCCACAATTCCTGTAAGCAAAGCCGTCGCCATCTGCTCGTCCAGAGTTACCTTCGGCGTTTTCAGGTCATCAAGCAATTCCACAACCATTTCGCTCACGCCACTAGCATTAGATTCGTGCCAATCAACAGAACCCAGACCACTCTTTACGTCGCCCGCTGTTATAGCCGCAACCGTAGCGTCATGTAAAATCTTACCGTGCGCAGTCAAAGCCGTATCAATACTTTCACTATTTTCAACATTTAGCGCCAGAACTAGCTCAACGTTATAATCACCCTGTGAAAATTCCAAGTCTTTATCGGTAATTGTCGTACGATATGGCGTAATGAAAATCTTTACGGCGTCGTCAACAACTTTATAGCGTAAATGATCAGCCTTCTCTTTATCTAAAGCAATAATAAAATCACGTAAAGAATCTGCGGTCTGCTCAAACGTCTTATCAGGATTCAAGAACGTAATTGCTGGCGGAATGTCACCACTAAACACAGCCGTAGCGTGCTTCCCTAGTTTATTGAGGAAAATCGTCAATCCCAAAGCCGCCGACAATTCGTCGACTGACGGGCTAGAACTCACCGTCACTAAAATATTAGTTACATCCTTGATGCTCTGGATTACTTTTTGCTTTGCTGATCCGTTTGACATGATTTTTCCTATGTTTGTTTTTTGTAATTACGCTTGGCATCACTATACCATAAGCAGTACCATAAAGTCAATATCTAAGCCGCCTCTTTACAATTTATGCTATTTTCTGTATAATTCTTCCTGATTAGCGATACAAATCTATAGAGGTAAAGGAGAAACATGCCAATCATCAAATCCGCCATCAAGCGTGCTAAACAAACCTTAAAGCGCCGCGAGCGAAACATCAGCATTAAAAAAGACATTAAGACTGCTGTTAAAGCTTTCTCTGCAGAGCCAAGCGCAAAAACCCTTGCTGCAGCACAAAGCGAAATTGACACCGCTGTTAAAAAAGGCTTGATTAAGAAAAATACTGCTGCTCGCCGAAAGAGCGCATTAAGCAAAATTGCTAAAAAAGCAGGTGTTACATTAGAAGCTGCTAAAAAACCAGCTGCAAAGCCAGCAACAGCTAAGAAAACTGCTACTAAAAAAGCTCCAGCAAAGAAGCCAGCTGTTAAGAAATCTGAAAAATAATCTGTAAAGATTACTAGAAAATACCCCGGAATTAACTGGGGTATTTTTATTTAACATCAGTCGACTAATCGACTCGCCAATTTATATACCTGTTTAATTTCTCTGCTCTCTAATTTCCAGCTACTGAACTCCATTTTAATCAACTCTGGAAATTTTTTACTAATATCTCTCAAAGCATTTCCTGCCGACTTTCTAACATATTCACTGGAATCTTCTTTTAATGCTGCAATTCGTCTTATGGCTTCGTTCGGATTATCTTTGAAATATGGTCTGCTCGTCCATATTCTAAGTCCCTCCGTAACTGCTCTCCTCGTATTAGGATTATTGTTTTTTAACCATTCATCAATTACTGGAAGCGCCTTTTCATATCCTATTTTCTTGCAAAATTCATCAAATGCCTTCGCCAATACTTCCTGAACTCTCCAATTATCATCTTTGGAAACTTCATCTCGCATAAATGCTAAGACATCATCTTGTTCTGATAAATATCCAAAAAGAAATACACCGTACATCCTTACTTGATAAGTAACAGATTTATATGCTAAAAATGCCAAATTCTTAGCATATTCATTATCATTAGATTTATAATCGGTTAACGCTCTTTTCTCTTCCTCTTTGAAACCATTTTCTATCAAAGAGAATTCTTTTTCTAAATTTGCGATATATTCTTTTGCACAAGTATCATCCATAAGACCCAGCTACTTCTCTATTCCTTGGTATATTTTCCAATTCCAACCAGTGCCGCCTCCACAATTAGCCACGGATTTACAGAAGTTGTTTTCATTTGCAAGTCCGCCCGAAGTAGCGCGTCATTTATCCTCTTCAGTTTTTCCTTATCAACGCCTTTTGTTGAAGACGCCAATTTTCGTAAAACATACGGACTAGCCGAAAAATCCGAAGCCACCAGCTTACTGTCGCCGTCAGCTAAAACCAACGCCGTCAAGTTAGTTGTCTGCGAGGCAAGCAATCCCATTGTCTGGTAAGCGCCATCAACGCCACTTTCCGACTCCAAATAGCTAATTATATCGTGAACCTTATCATAATCACCCGCCAGCGCCGAAACAAACAAATCAAACACATTCTCCGTCCTCGCCAGAGGTATGAAGTTGTCAATTAAATCATCCGTCACTTTTTCCGCCAGCGCTAATTGATCCAAAAAATTGCTCAGTCGCAACTGATCAAATCCCAAACGATCAACAATTATCTCCGCTTGATGATTCGTTAATTCACACCCACGAGCCTTTGCTTCCGCCACGCACCATTTTAAAAGTTGCGGTTTTTGACGATCACTAAGCGGTGAAAATTCCTGAACTTTGGCATTTTTCTGTAGCCACTTATACGTTTTCGTTCGCTTATCAATTTTATCTTCCACCAAAATAATTGTCCTGTCATCATCAAACTTCATATCTGGAAGTTGCGACCAAATCTCAGAATTTTCGCCTAGTTTTGAAATCAAATACACCGACGAGTTCATAAACAGCGTCTGCCCAATTGCTATTTCCTGCATTCCAGCCAGCGTCAAATCTTCGCCATCATGTCGCGCCACTTTTTCACTGCCGATCAGCTTAGCAATTGCTTGCCGTTTCTCAAATTCATTTTCGCCGTAAAAAAGATAGATCACTTCACCTCCACTTGGCAAACTGGGCAAATATGCGTACCGCGTCCAGAAACTTTCATCTTTACAATCTCTTGGTCAGGATGCCGATGGCACGGCTGACCTTCCCGACGAAATACGTGCGCAAACGACAGATAATTACCTTTCCTGCCTTCAGCGTCAACGTAATTTTTATCCGTCGAGCCGCCCTGATCAATGCTCAATTGCAAAATCTGGCGCAGTTCGTTAAACAAATCTTCCAATTGGTCATCACTAACATTCCTAACGCGCGTCTGAGGGTGAATTTTCGCAGCCCACAGAGCTTCATCGGCATAAATATTACCAACTCCAGCAATCACCGACTGATCAAGAAACGCTGGCTTTATCATCGAATTTTGCCGACGACGAATTCGCTTAATAAAGTCATCCGCCTCGGTTTTTTTATCGAGCGGTTCCGGACCAACTTTCTGCATAAATGGCAAATTTTCTATCTCATCAGTCGGCATCAATTTCATCCAACCAAACTTACGCTGATCATTGAAAAACAAGTGCGAACCATCCGCAAAATCAATTTGCACACGCGTCGACTTATCCGGCAATTCACCAATCAAACTATCATTCGGATGACCGCCAGCAAAACTATTAGCCCCACGAAAAATCAATTGCCCAGTCATCTTAAGATGTATCACCAGCGAATAACACGTATCAAGATCAATCATCAGCACTTTTGCACGACGTCGCACCGCCATTACATGCGCACCATATAAAAATTGCTGAACGTCAGTGGGTGAATTCGGAAAGCTTTTTGGCGAATCAAATACCGTCGCTCGCACAACAGCCTGACCTGGCAGCAAATCCGCCAAACCGCGACGAACTGTCTCAACTTCGGGTAGCTCAGGCATTCGACAAGTCCTACAGCTTAAACAAAGCTTCTTCTTGACTTAGTCCAATTCCAGCCGCCATTTTCTTGCCATCAGGAATTTGTTTCAAAAACATATCCAAAATCTCGTTCACGTTAGCTTGTGCCGAGCCTTTAGAGCCGCTACAATCCGACGTCCACAAACTTTTCACAACAGAATTGTCCTTCAAAGTTTCGAACTTGTAAATTTTACCGCTAGCACAAATTCCTCGCAAATCATTTTGCTGCTCAGTTAGCGGCGTGCCTTCCATCATTTTTCGCTTGTCAAGCGCATAAACCAGCTCCGTATAAGCCCTGCTGTTATTGTCCAATTTTTTCTCTGCAATCGGCTTATCCAAATATCCCTCGTACGTCGTCATTTCGCGAGATTCTGGCGAAATAGTGATGCTGTATGAGCGGAAATTCTCATTCGCTACAATTGGCCCGCGCACCGTCAATCGAACCGCACTTCCCACGTCCGTCGACAACAAAGCAACTTGCCCTACGTTAACATTCTGATCCGTTGTTTGACCTGAATCGTTTTTGCCAAATAATGCCCGACCAATCGCAATAACCGCTGCTACCGCCACAACCGTGATAACAATAACCAGCAAAATTGGTACAAATCGAGAAAATGAATTTCGTCGTTGAGTGTATTTCATGGCGTAATTATACCATATTTTCTACACTTCACCCCAATTTACGCCCGTGCCAACATCAACCTTCAACTTAATCGGCAATTCCGGACAAACGCCTTCCATTTCCGCTTTCATAATCTCGCTAACTTTCTGGATGTCTTCAGGTTTGCATTCCACCAAAATCGAATCATGAACCTGTAAAATCGCATCAGCCAAGCCCGACAATTTATCCTCCAGTCGAATCATCGCTAATTTCATCAAATCCGCTTCCGTGCCTTGAATTGGCATATTCATCGCAGCTCTTTCCGCCGAAGATCGCACCATAAAATTGCTCGATTTTACATCAGGCGTTGGTCGTCGCCTGCCGAAATACGTTTCAACAAATCCCTGTTCCCGCGCTTGAGTTAGAATTTTATCCAAGTACTGACGAATCGGCTTTCGCACCTCAAAATAATGATCAATAAACTTTTTCGCCTCTGTAAATGACATTCCTGTAGCCGCCGCCAAACCATGCGGGCTCATTCCGTAAAGTACACCAAAATTGATCACTTTCGCCGCTCGACGCTGAGATTTGCTTACTTCGTCAATCGATATTCCGTATGTTTCCGCCGCTGTTTTTGCGTGAATATCAACATCGCTATTAAAGTCTTCGATCAGTTTCTCATCGCCCGCCAGCACAGCCGCCAGCCTCAGCTCAAATTGTGAATAATCCGCACCAACAAAAACTTTGCCGTCACTCGGAACAAACGCTTGACGGATTTTCCTGCCCAATTCAGTCCGCACCGGAATATTCTGTAAATTCGGATTTGTGCTGCTCAGTCGCCCCGTGCTGGTTACATCCTGATTAAACGTGGTGTGAATTCGCCCATCAGTCGTCATCAATTTTGGTAACGCCTCAATGTACGTGCTGATCAATTTGGTCAATTCTCGATATCGCTCAATCAACTCGATAATCGGATGTTGTCCGCGCAATTTGTCCAACTCTTTTTGACCTGTTGAATATCCAGTTTTTCCCTTTTTTATGCCCGCGGTTGGTAATTGCAATTTGGTAAACAAAACCTCAGAAAGTTGCGCTGGACTAGATGCGTTAAACTCGTATCCTGCCATGGAATACATTTGTTGTTCAAGCTCGCCAACTTCCGCCGCTAGCTCATCGCTCATCTGTTTTAATAGAGTATCGTCCAACTTCATCCCGCGTTTTTCCATCTGGAATAGCGCCCAAATTACCGGAAAATCAAACTCGTAAGCCACACGCGCAATTTGCGAATTGTTCGACATGTAAACTTTTTGTTCACGATAAATTTTATGCAAGCGAGCCAATTGATAAGGCGCGGAATTGTCGTCAGAAAAATCACCAGACAGCGCCTTCAAACTACGATCACGCTTCAGCGGATCAATCAAAAACGCCGCCTGCCCAACATCCCAAACTTCGTGAAAACGCGCCGCCACGCCATGATTATCCAGCGCGTGATATAACCGTTTGATATCCGCCGCGATCACAATTCCCTGCGCCAGTAATTGCCACACAGATTGACTAATTTCATCAATTTTCGCCGTCCACACTGACTCAGGATTTGAGCTTATGTAAATTACGTCAGGCTCCGACGAATCGATATATATTATATTTTCCGCCTCAAACATCGGCATATCGGGCAATTTTTCAATTCGTGGAATATCCAACTTCGGTTCTTCTTTTTTCTCATTTTCCGCCATTTGCATTGTTTTTGGCAATCGTCCGATTAGCGAATTAAACTCCAACTTCTGCAGAATTTCCGTTACTCGCGCAAAATCACAATCATTAACATCCGCCACATCCCAGTCCAGTTCAATTGGCGCGTCCGTCCAAATTTCCGCCACTTGCTTGGTCAAATATGCCGACTCACGACCATTCTCCAACTTCGTTCGCAAAGCGCCTTTTTGCTCGTCCAGATGCTCATAAACTCCGTCCAGAGTTTCATATTCTTGCAATAATTTCACCGCCGTTTTCTCACCAATTCCCGGCACTCCCGGCAAATTGTCACTTGAATCACCCTTTAGTGCTTTCAAATCTAAGAATTGTTCTGTCCGAATTCCATATTTTTCTTCAAAATGTTCCGCCGTGAATTCCTCGATATTCCTTAAGCCATTTTTCATGGCGTAAACTTTGGTCATCGGTGATATCAATTGCAATGCGTCCAAGTCCGACGTTATCAAGCACGTTTCAATTCCGTGAGATTCCGCTTGCCTGGCAAACGCGCCCATAATATCGTCCGCCTCGTAATCATCAATTTCATAAAGCGGCCAACCAAACGCATCAAGCAGCTCATGCAAAATCGGGATTTGCTGGTAAAAATCATCTGGCGCTGACTTGCGACCAGCTTTATATTCTGGATATAATTCCCGCCGCTTACGAATATTTGTGCCCCGTTTATCCCAAGCTACCGCCACGTAATCCGGCTCCAATTTCTTAATTAACTCAATTGCCAAACTTACAAATCCATACACACCGCCAGTCGGAGTTCCGTCAGCCATCGACAATCCCGGCATGGCATAATAACCTCGGTAAAACACCGACTTTCCATCAATAACCACTAGACGCTTCATAACTCTATTGTAGCATTTAAGCGGCTATCGTCAGAGAGAGTTGATTATTGACGCTTCAGCAGGTTTCTTCTGGGCTCTTTCGTGCTCCTCATATAACCTCTTGCGCTCCTCCAGATAGCTATAACAATGAACATACTCAATCACTCCATCGTCATTAAAGAACACGGTTATAGTCTCACCTCTACCGTCATCTGGTCCAACAAAAAACTCGTAAGAGGTTTTATGGTACTTAGGGTATCGATCAACCTCAAGCTCTTTTATGAAAGCATATCTAAACTCATCTTCATTCTTGGGTATCTTATATACTTGGTATTGATCCTTCGGGTTAGATGACGAAGCGGCAGGATTTTCCCAAATCATCCAACGCTGCCTATATTGATCCTCGATAGGCTCGCTAATAAGCCTCTGCCATTTCTCGCTACCGTCTGGATTATGATCAAATTTCGACTCCAGCTCCTCAATTTGAGCCATTATCTTATAGTTCTCTGCCAGATTTTCTTGACCCTTAATATCAAGGTCAGAAGGAGAATTCTGAGTTAACCCTTCAGTATGTCTATGAAGTGTTTCCATAATATGTGACTTAAAGATACTCTCTATTTGGAAGAATGTCAACAAATTGTTAAAATTATTACATGACACAACCATACGCAAAAATTATCGCCCTGGTTGGATTGGCGGGCAGCGGCAAAAGTTCGGCTGTCGAATATTTGACAGAAAAAGGATTTCCAAAAATTTACTTCGGTGGCGTTATTTATAAAGCCATGGACGAGGCTGGAATTGAAAAAACTTGGGACAATCAACAACAATTTCGCGAAGAAATTCGTCGCCGTGAGGGCAAAGATTTCGTAATCAAACGAGTCATAAAAAACATCCACGATTTAATAAATGCTGGGCAAAATAAAATCGTTTTGGACGGATTATACACTTGGAGTGAATATAAATTCCTTAAACACGAATTCCCTGGCCAGGTCGTTGTTATTGCTATTGTTACGCCGAAATACCTCCGTTATCAACGAATGGCTAAACGCATAGAACGCCCAATGCAACCGCACGAAGTCGATCAGCGCGACTGGTCAGAAATCGAGAATTTGGAAAAAGGTGGACCAATTGCTATTGCTGATTATTTCATCATTAACGACGGCAGCCTCGAGCAATTACACCAAAAAATAGACGCCGCAACTCACGACGCCCATTTTTGTAAATCGCCCGAACAGTGTTAATTAATCCAGATATTCGTAAAGTTTTTTCGCATCTTTGTGCTTGCGAAGTTTCGCTAGCGCCTTAGCTTCAATCTGGCGGATTCGTTCACGCGTAACCGCAAATTCCTGACCAACTTCTTCCAAAGTGTGATTTTTCCCATTGTCCAAACCAAAACGCATTCGAACAATTTTCTGCTCGCGATCGCTCAAACTTGATAGAATTTCCTGGACTTGCTCTTTTAGTAATTGATTTGAAGCGGAATCTTCCGGTGAAACCGTATCTTCATCAACGATAAAATCTTGCAACACAGAATCATCATCTTCACCATCACGACCAACGCCAGCGTCCAAAGAAGAAATGTCTTGCTTGATCTTAATGACATATTCAATTTTCTCTGGCTCCATATCCAATTCTTTAGACAATTCTTCAATTGTCGGCTCACGGTTCAATTCCTGTGTCATTCGTCGTTGAGTACGCAACAATTTATTGATCGTTTCCACCATGTGAACTGGAATACGAATCGTTCGCGCCTGATCAGCAATCGCACGCGTAATTGCCTGACGAATCCACCAAGTCGCATAAGTCGAAAACTTAAATCCCTTATCTGGATCAAACTTTTCAACCGCACGCAAAAGTCCAGTATTTCCTTCTTGAATCAGATCCAAAAAGTCCAAACCACGACCAGAATAACGCTTAGCAATCGACACCACCAAACGCATATTTGCCTCAGCCATCTTATCCTTAGCCTTTTTATCGCCTTCAACAATTCGTCGTGCCAAATCCATTTCTTCTTCAGCGCTAAGTAGTGGAATTTTACCAATTTCCCGCAGATACAACCTGACCGAATCGTCCGACACGTCGTCCAAATATTGCCCAGTTGTCAACGAATCCAAATCTTCCGATTCTTCTTCGTCTATAAGCGTTGGATCAAAATCATCATCTTCGTTTAAGTTTACTGGCTTCGTCGTGATATCGTCGCTCACATTTTCTCCTTAATCAGATTATTTAAGCTCTGGCGTAAATTCTGAGACAAAACCTCATCACCCGACGCCTCAGCCTCTCTAAGCTGCGTTAATAGTTGATTCTTTTTGTTTTCGCGATGTTTGATTGTTATCTGTCTGACTAGCCGAGCCATCTCTTCGTCCAAGCTTTTTTGCTCCCAATTGGCGTAACGACTTTCACTTTTCAACTGTACTATTTTCACATACTGTTCGATTTTTTGCAAGTCCAGTGGAACCTCGCCCAAATCCGCGTCTGGATTCTTTCGCAAATAGCCAATCAATTGCCGCGCACCGTCGCCGTCCAACATTTCTCCAGAAATCGCCGCCAGCCAACGTCGCACAGATTTTTCACTCGCCGCCAGCCCCGCCAGCATATCCTCAGTTTCATCCTGAACCGGAGTCGGTTTTTCTTTCTTAATTTTCGCCTTTTTCAATTGATGTTCAGCGACTTTTTCATTCGACAATTTTGCCTTCAGTGCGGTAATTGACGCGCCAGTTTTTTCAGAAATCACCGACAAATAATGCTCTTGTTCCACCGGATCTTTCAAGCCTCGGACAATTCTCAGCGCAATAGTCGAAAATCTTCGCTTGCCTTCCGCTGACTTCAGATTCTCCATTTCCGCGTATCTAGCAATCACCCAATCCACCGCCGGCTGAGATTGGTCAATCGCCGCTTGCCAAAGCGCTGGATCTTTTTGGATCAATTCGTCTGGATCTTTGACGCCATCAGGCAAACTCACGACTTCCAATTCCACGCCGACTTCCTGCGCCAAATTGATAGCGCGTTCCGTCGCGTTAACTCCCGCTCGATCGCCATCAAACGCCAAGCGAATCCGCCCCGCCAATCGACTAAGCGACTTCAAATGTTGCGTCGTCATCGCCGTTCCAGATGTCGCAACCACGTTTTTGACGCCCGCTTGATGGCTGCTAATTACATCCAAATTGCCCTCAACAATCACCGCCACATCGCTTTTTCGAATCGCTTCTTTGGCTTGGTGTAAACCAAAAATATGTCGCGATTTATCGAATAACAGCGTTTGCGGCGTGTTCAAGTATTTTGGCGCGCGCGGATCGTCACGAATAATTCTGCCCGTAAATCCCACAACTTCGCCATTGCCGTCACTCAGCGCCACCATCATTCGCCCGCGAAACAAATCGCCACCAAACCGATTCGACAAGCCAGCGTCCGCCAATTCCTGCCTTGAGAATCCTCTTTTTTCCAATGCTTTCGTCAACGTGTCTCCATTCTCCGGCGCATAGCCAATCAAAAAATCACCAATTGTTTGACGATTTAATCGCCGTTTTTTAACCACATAATCCAGAGCTAATGAATTTTTTACCAAATTCTGCTGATAAAAATTGGCGGCTAATTTCAACGCTTCCCTAGCCCTGGCGCGGCGCTTGGCTGTTCGTCCGTCGCCATTAGAAAACAAAGTCAGATCAACGCCTGCCTTCCGAGCCAAATACTCCAGCGATTGACGAAAATCCATTCCTTCCACCATCATCACAAACGTAAAAATATCGCCACCTTTTCCAGAAGAAAAATCGTGCCAAATCTGCTTTTCTGGACTGACCATAAAGCTTGGGGTTCGTTCCTCGGTAAACGGACTTAAACCCTTCAAGTTGCGCCCCGCTCGCTTCAACTGAACATACTCACCAATCACATCCTCGATGTTCAGCCGCGCCCGCACTTCTTCTTTGGCATCATTCATATTTTTATTATATCACTCTTTACCTCTGTTATTGTTTGTGGTTAAATAGAAATATGTATCCTGACAATTTGAATAACCAACCTCAAGGTATCGATTATCTGAATCAAATTGCCACACCTCCGCCAGCGGAAGGTTTTGATAAAAAAACCAAAATCATCATCGCTATTTTGAGCTTTATCGGCTTGATAACCCTAATCGCGATATTTGTTTTTTCGCAAGATTCTATGCCAAGCGCTAATCCGTCACAAGTTGCATCACGCGTTAATAAGCTACTCACTATTTCCAAAAAATATAATAATAAATTCCGCTCGACCAGTCTGCAGACTACCAACAGTTCTCTGGTTGCAGTGCTGACCACTGCGAATGCCTCAATGAGCGAAGCGCTTCAAGCGACCGGCATCAATTATAAGGAGAAACGGAAGGACATCCTCGCTCTAGATCCGTCAGAAAAATTAGAGAAAAAATTGGACGAAGCTCTTCTGAATACGCAATTGGATATTACCTATGCCCATGAGATGAATGTGCAAATAACAGATACAATCAACATGATGAAAAAGGTGTACAAGTCTACCAAGTCAAAAAAGATGCGCGAATGGCTAGTAAAAACTGCTGGCGATTTAGAGAATATTCAGAAGCAGATCAATCAAATCATTAAAGCAGATTAAGCTTCCGAGACTAATCGATAGCTCAGCCTCGCCAGATCAAAGACCTCTTCGTCGGTCAATTGACCTGAACAAATAATTGTATTCCAATGTTTCTTGTTTAAGTGATAGCCTGGTAAAACCGTTTCGTACTTTTCTCGTAAATTCTGCGCCAACAACGGATCGCATTTTAGGCTTACTCTGAGCGGCTTTGAACCTTCCGTCACCAACGCCACCATTTTCCCTGCACCGTCATTATCTCTACCAAATTTATACACCGCAACATCCTCGCCAAATGGATAATCCAGCCATACGCCCGGCAAGCTTAGGATAAATTCTTCAAATTGTTTATGTGTCATACCTTTACCTTTTTCAAATAATATTCAAGTTCCATAATGCTGCCGCGGATGTCTTCCAGTGCTCGATGATCTTCCGGCTTGGCGAATTTCTTACCGTATTTACCTTCAAACACCACCTTCCAAGCACTCACATCCAATACACGATAATGTAGTTTTTTTGACAACGTCGGCCACCATTGGTCAATGAATCGACGATCTTGATGAATTGAATTGCCTGCTAACAAAATCTTCGTTTCACCCGCAAAATGCTCATCACAAAACGCCAACAATTCGCGTTCTATTTCCGCCAAAGGCTTGCCCGATTCATTCTGCTCCTCCAGCCCGCGTCGCGCTTCCGGATGCTCATTCCAAAAACCAGCATTTCGGTCCAACAACTTAGCCAGCTTTTCCGAATCGTGGCGCACAATTCCTTCGTACGTCGCAATTTCCTTAAAATTCCAATCCGTCGCAATTGCCGCCACTTCCAAAATCTCATCACGCACTGGATCCAATCCAGTCATCTCCAAATCCACCCATAAAATCTTTTTCGGCTTAAAACTTGCTTTCATATCTCTATTATACTACTTTTTGGCATCGTAGTAATCTCGAGAAAACCGCTCTGACACCTGTCTTAATAGCCTTTCAACAACGTCATCAAACTTTGCCGCACCACCAAGCTTCAGGTGATTTTCTCTTTCAATCCGAAGGGATTTAAGCACGCCATCAGACGGGACAAAATCCGTCTCATTCACTAGATAATAATACATCTCAATAGCACTCATGTCTTCACAACCATACGGTATCATTCCATAAAACTTTAGATTTTCCACATAGCGTTCGGCCAATTCGTCGCTGACTTCTAACGCCTTATCTAGCTGTAGCGCTTGCATGAAATAATCATCCCTTGGATCACCATAAATATCATCTGGCAATTGAACACTCTTGATGGTTGCATAGTCAATCCCCTGAACTTGCATATCAGACAGAAGCCTCACTGCCTTGAGGGCTAATTTATTACCAATTCGATAGTCATAGTCAATGTCGTGTTCAAAAACTGTCGGTCTAATAATATGCTCAGCAGTATCCAACACTGCCTGAGTGCTAGCCAATAGCCTCCAAGCACCGTTGTTCTTGTGTATGAGCACTTGATTGATTGTAAAATCATGCTGCCTCATAAACTCGGCAGTAGATTGTACAGACTCCGCGCCATAGCCATTCATTGCATCACGTGGCGAAAAACGCATTGAAAGATCGCTCGCTACCGCCCGAATCTCATCTGGATCATAATCGCCACTAGCAATAACTTCTTCTAAAATTACCAAATCGACATCGCGAGGAGGTGGTAACTGACGGTCGCTATGAACTAGAGACTCCAAAACCTGACGAGCCGCCCCACCCTTTACACTAATAAATGACTGTAGTTCGTCTAGATCAAAACCCAAATTAGCCCGCTCAATAGCATCGGCAGGTAATTTATATTCATATATTTCATTGCAGCGAGCTTCCGGGTTGCCAGGCTGCTCGCAATCATAATATTTCAGCTGGCAGCTAATTCCTCCAAATTCTACGCAGCGCTCGCCGCTATCAAGCACTTGCAAGGCGCAAGGTTAATGCATCTTCGCCTCTATATCACTCGGAGTCGGTCTTAATTTTTCCACAATTACTATTATAGCATAAACAATTTAAAAAGTCAATCAAAGAAGTCCTCTCATCACGCACTGGATCTAGTCCAGTCATCTCCAGGTCGATCCATAATATTTTTTCGCCTTACTCATACTATCTACTATACACTCGTTATCTGTTTATCTGACCATAAAAAGCTTCTTGCTGCTCGCTCGTTAACACATTCTGCACTTCAGCCCAAACCTTAGCCTCCGCCTCATGGACATTGTGACTATTTACCGCAGACCTGTCTAGGACCTGATGCAATTGACCCTTGGTGATAACTCGCTGATGTTGTAAATCAAACAATACTCTTACTTGTTTATTAGCCTTGTTTTTCATTGCGTCCACTATCAGCGCGATTTGCTCATCTGTTGTGGCGGGGATTTTTTGCTGCCGCTCTGGACCAAGTATCAGCGAGCCGACTTTCGGCCGCGTCACACGAACCAAGTCACCATTAGGAGCAACTCTATCACCAAGGGATTCAGACACAGCGCTGCTACTCAAGGCTTGAGCAACTTGATTCTTGGTTACTGGTAAAATTGTGTTGAGTGTGTATCGACGACCATCATGCGCATCATACCACCACGGTAAAGCCAGCACTAACGTCAACGCCTCCGAGCCCATACGTCGCACTAAGCTGTGCGAACTAATTTCATACTCAGAAATACCACATTCGCCAGTGTGAATGTTCGTGTATTGGTTGACTGTTGTTCGTCCAATGCGCCGACTACCAGCTTTGGTATACAATAATTCCTGAAACCCGCGCACTAAAGCCACCGATATATTGTGTTTTTCCTCGCTGTTTAGTTCACCCATGTCGATATCGTTTGGATTAACCGACAGACGCCGACATATTTTACTAAATTGATAGTGAATATTATCCGCCTTATTGGGATCAATACCATTAGTCAGGTAGACGTCATTGTCAGTACGACAGCCGTCATAAATCTCTCTGGTTTTCAAAAAAGCATCGTATTCGGCAAAAAAGTCATCTGTTGTATCGGGGCTGACAAATTCCTGGAACAATTCCTTTGGTTGATGCCAGGCGGCAAAGCCACCACCCGAGACGGAGGCTGCCATGGCCGATAATGCCAACACTTCACGTAAGCTTCCCCCATTCTTAATCATTTCTGCTAATGACCGAGAAAGTTCTGGCGACAATGGTAAACTATCCATAAACTCACCAATTTTTGTGATCTGCCCCTCTCCATCAATTGCTTCCAGGGTTTCCAGCAAATCGTACGACTCTTGAATAACTTTTTTACTAGCAACAGGATGCATCAGGTATCGGTTCAGATCCTCAAAATCACCATTCAGATGGATAGCCGACAAAACGTTGCGCACAATATTCGTGTGATATATCTCCGGTGGAATATGCTGTTCACGGGACGCAATATCATAAAATCCTTTCAGCTCATCTGGCAAATAAATCTTATCGTAAGATATCGGACGAGCCAATACAAACTTAGCGCCATCAATATCACGACCGCCCCGCCCCGCCTGCTGCATCAGCTCTGCTTGAGTACACAATCGAGATGGCAACCCCTCCGTGCCCTCTTCACCAATTTCTTTACTCTTCGTCAGTCCATTTGACAGCACCAAATCAACCTCGGGGATGGTAATACCAGACTGTCCAGCCGAAGTTGAAACAATGACAAATGATTCATCTTCTGCCGGTTCAGCAGTAAAAATTTCTCGGCGGGCAGCTTCTGATATGCCAGAATGTAGTTTGAAAAATCGTATTTTCCCGGATTGATGGCGAGTGTGACGTTTGATTGACGCAATAGTCTCCTCGATACTTCTCACACCTTCAACAAAGACCAGTGATTTTTTCGAGTCCTTACCATATTCGAGATACGCTTCAGATATCGTATTCACCTTATCTTCTGTAATGTCGATATCATGCGGCCGACCGTCAATAGTTACGACTGGTAGTTCTGATCCGTTAATATCTTCGTACATCGCCTGAGAAACTTCCGTGTCAGGCGTGGCACTAGAAAAAGCCATATGCCATTTGTCGGTATTCTCTATCGATTTTGCCGCCAGAGCGGTAGCAAATTCCATCTCCAAATTGGCTTCATGTATTTCATCAACCAGGATAAGCGTCTTTTCGTCCTGCCAGTCGCCAGAAAATTGTTCCAGCTTTTTCGTAAACGTTGCTGGAGTCATGAAACAGAGTCTAGTGTCCGGCGTCGCTTCAGTGGCACGTCCGTGAATCTTACCCACCAAGTGATTAGGATATTGTTCGCCAAGCTGTTCACGCAAACTCTTCTCGACATATTCAGTAACGTTATCGACGATAACCCGCCGCGGCATCAACACCACGACATGATCAAACCGCTCCAGTGCATACTGAGCGGTTTGCGTCGTTTTACCACTACCCGTCGGTCCGCACAGCCAGGATATTTTACTTTTCGATAATGTGTCTAATATCTCTGCTTTGTGCTTATATGCAGGTAGTTTTTTGTCACCAAGATCATAGTCAGCAAAAGGAGTTTCCGGTAGTTTACTGTACCGTTCCCGCAATTCTTTTAAACGCTGTCGCCTCTGTTCGGGCGGTTCACCATAACTATACGACGGTTGACTGGGTCTTTCAATATTTCGACTCAATAAATGACTACTGCTAGATTCTTGCGATCTACGTAAATAGCCCGGCCGCCGAACTCCATCTTTCACACTACTCTCTCCTTTATACTCACATTGTAGACAGGAGAAAGTAAAATAGCAAACGTAAGCGTCTTAGCTTTTTCTTGTCTAGTTTGTCTAACTTAAAAAACGAATATTTGTATAGCAAATCGCAATTTGTATTACACTGCCGCCTCCCTTTTGCATTTATGTTATTTTCAAGCGCGCTATGATACACTGGTGTCATGACCAAACGTATTCTCCTCAAACTCTCCGGTGAACAACTTCAAGGCGAATTCGCCAGCGGCTTTGATCCAAAACGCGCTCGCTGGATTGCTGAACAAATTCGACCAGCGCTGGACGACGGGGCTGAAATTGTTATTATGGTTGGCGGCGGCAATTACGTTCGCGGCAATCAAATTATCGGTCACGGAATCCAACCTGTTTCCGCTCATAATATCGGGATGCTTTCTACGCTTATGAACGCCATTGCGCTGGCGGACGTATTAAATGACGCGGGACTGCCAACTCGCGCATTGTCCACAGTTGAAGTCAATCAATTTATTGATCACTATACTTTCCGACGCGCCATTAGCCATATTAAGAAAAATCGCATCGTTATTGTGGCGTGCGGCACTGGCAGACCGTTTCTGACTACTGATACCGCAGCCTTAAACTTAGCGCTAGAAATGCAATGTGACGCCGTAATTAAAACGACAAAGGTTGACGGAGTTTATGATAAAGATCCTATGAAATTCCCTGACGCCGTAAAAATTGACCGTTTATCTTACCAAGAAGCCCTAACAAATCCTAACATTGCCGTTATGGATAAGGCGGCAATTGGACTAGCTATGGACGAGCATATTCCAGTTGTAATTTGTGATTTGCTCACAGACGGAAATATTCTCCGCGCAACCCGCGGAGAATCAGTAGGCACACTTATTAGTTAAGGTTTAGTCCTTTTTCTTGTCTAATTTATCGAGTTTCAAGAAGTGAACGATTGCATATACAACAAATGCAACGGCTATCAACGTAATTAACGAGCTAACGAACGCGCCGTATAAAAACTCACCTTTACGTCCAGCAACTTCAACTGTGAATGAAGCTGATTGCAACCCTTGCTGAGAACCGACAACCAGCTGTACTAGCGGATCAATAAATGCTGTTACCAATTTTTTCACAGTATCACCAGCCGCGGTACCGATTGCCAAACCAACCGCCATACCGACAACACCCTGTTCGCGAATAAAATTAACAAATCCAGCCATATGAGTGTCTTTTATCACTGTACCCGCGATTTTCTTCTCTTTAAGAGCGGCAACTTTCGCGGCGGCTTTTACACTCTTAGAAACCAACTTTTTAGCCGATTTGTCGGCACTAGGTTTTGCCATAATAAATTCTCCTTTTGTTATTGGATATTATATCTTATTTGGCGCCACGATTCCCAAAATAGCCAGTCCAGCCTTAAGAATGTCGGCGTAAATTGCCACGATTCCTACACGATGCGCTTCTTTGTCGCTACCAATAACCTGATTTTTCTCGTAATATCGATTAAATTCTTGCGCCAATTCAAACAAATATGTACAGATGTGATGAGGCTCCAAACTCTCCTTAGCACGATCAACCACGTCCACGTACTCACTCAACTTTCTGACCAGCATCTTATCCTCGTCAAACAACTCTGTCGGAAAGGCAATTTCTTTATCGGATTTAGCTAAAATACCTCGCGCCCGAGCGTGAGCGTATTGCAAGTAACTTCCCGTATTTCCCGTCAAACTTACCGCGTCGTTAATATCAAATATGACGTCACCGCCGATCTTTACTTTCAAGAATTGATAACGGAGTGCACCAGCAATCACGTCGTCAGTTGGCTCGCCGCCAGCATTTTCAATTGCCTTCTTAAACTCGTCAAACAGCCAGCCAATTGTAACAACCTCACCCGTTCGAGAACTCATTTTTCCAGTTGTCAATTTAACCAAGCCAGTCGCGTAATTGAATAATTTTCCCTTCAAAGCCGGGATCGACAATTCACTAGCCGCGATCACGCCACGGAAGTATGCTGCTTGCTCCTCGCCATTTACCGTAATCGACAAGTCTAAGTTCGGATAATCCCTGTACTTCAACTGAATCAATCCCATATCATGCGCGCCATAAAGACCATTGCCATGAGATCCAATAAACACGTTATCAAACGCACCGTATTTGCTGCCCTTAAAAACATACGCACCGTCAGATTTGGTGAACACCTCTGGAGTTTTCTCTTTAATCAGAGATTTGCCTAGTTCTTCAGTTTCACTCTCAACGTAACGTCGCTCAATCGGCACATTCCCAAGTCGCCCAACATTAGAGTCAATTTCGTCAAAACTCCAACTTTTACAGATTTCGTAAACTTGTTTATATAGCGGATCATCCAGAATGAATGATTGCTTAGCTAGTTCATCAATTTCTGCCTTCGCCTCTGGAGATTCTTTCGCCGCACGCGCACCTTCAACGTACATGCGACTCATAAATTCATTTCGCTTATCAGCTGGGATTTCGTTCAATTTATTTATATCGCCGTCAATCTCACGTAAAATCGCCCACATACTTTTACCAACATGCGTTCCGACATCACCATGATAACTCACTCGATGCACAATTGCGCCATCAACCGCCAACAAATTAGCCATCGTGTCTGCCAAAATCGCATTCAAAGCGTGTCCAATGTGCATAGCCTTAAATGGATTCGGGCAATTAGTTTCAATTACAACCGTCTGACCGGCGCGCTTCGTCGTTGGCTCTTTTTTCAAAGAATTTAGAACGGATTGATCGCTCAGTTTTACATTGATAAAACCTAGACCAGCCACGCTTACTTCACTAAACTCTTCTTCCTTGCGCAGATTTTCAGCAATCATCTCCGCAATTTCACGCGGATTCTTCCCTAGCGGCTTAGCCAATTGCAACGCCACATTCGTAGCAAAGTCACCAAACTTCGGATCAGGGCGCGTCAATTGTACCGATATATCTTGATCAAAAAGTTGCTTCACTACTTGAGAAATAATCTGTTCCATACTGTCTAGTATACAACAGAGGTGGACTATTATCTAGCTAAGTCTCTACGCAGTTTCGTCAAGCTCTTCCAGTTCCAGGCTTAATTTCGTCGCCGAACTTGGACTAGATCCTTTCACGTGTTGCAACACATATGTCAACGCCGACATATCGTCTCGACTCAATACGCCTTCGGCAAGTCCGTGAATATCTTTTTCTTCAGCCATTTTATTCCTTTTTGTTTTAATTTTTTATACAGTGAAATGATATCACATTATTTTTATTTTGTCAATAACTAGAACCTTGCGGCCACTTACTTAGCTTTATTTTTATCTGATCGACGCTTATATTCTTCTGCTATAACCCTACCTATTTCGCTGTCTTTTAAGTACTCTTTGCATGACGATAATAAACGCTCGGATACATCAGAGTCCTTCATCTCTAGTGCCTTTCTATATGAATTGCTAAACGCTGCAAGCATACCATCCTCATCTTCCATGACCCTAATAGTAAGTTTCTTGTCCTCTGACGATACGTAAACAAATATCAAGTCTGCGCCAGATTTCAATGCCGTATGAATCGCTGCAGAGCCCATTTCACTGCGAGGCTTTGAGCCTACTGAGTCATCCGCTGAATATCCAGCCAAAACCAAAGATCCACCATCCTCAACAAATTTAACCGCTTCTTCGTAATGGTCTGTTGAAAAGTGAACCGGTTTTTTACTCTTTTTATCTACCCATTCATATGGCACACCAAAAAAGTTTTTAGCGCCAAACGCAAGATACTGTATAGCTTCTAGGTTGATTCCGCCAACGCCCTTCTTAATCCAATCTCTATTAGTCGACGCTACGCCAATATTAATTTTGTTCAACAAAGACGCTAAGTAACTAGCCGTAGGGACATCTTCTCCATTGAAATGTGTTGGCGCTATAACACTTCCCTTGCCCTCGTCTTTGGCTTTTTTGGCGGCTTCAATTAAGATATCTTCGCCAATTATTTCAACTTCCTTTTTGCCATGCATAAAGCCCATCAATAGCTTAAGTCCAGAGGAAAGCCGAACGTCTGTTTCTGGTAATCCCAATTCTTCTCCAGCTGCCTCAAGTTTTTCTACCGCCGAATTGTTAGTTAATCCAAAAGGTTTGATGTGATTTTCTCGTCTACCACGCACCCATTTCTTAAGAGAATCAAGCGCAACCGACAGAGAAAAACCTCCTCTCTGTGGCTCAGTTTCTTTTACGCCAGCATCAGGCTCTTCAGTGATGTCTGGATGGAAAACTTTATTGAACAATTCTTGCTCTTCTGGGGTTGGGCTAAATTTATCTATTCCTGCAGTCATTTTAACTATCTCTCCTTATTACGCAGCCAATACCGGATCATATTTATCACGCATATACCCCAATATCGCCTCCCCACCAAACGCCTCCAATATGCGACGCTGCTTTTCACGAGCCGCCTCTGAGTAAGACGCTTCACGCGAAACATTGGCATAAGCTTCAACTTCATCAGGACTAGGCTTAATAGTCTCACCAAATACCAGTCGCACAGTTTTTTTACCTAAATACTGTTTTGGATGTATCGCATTGTCATTAAGTTGGTTTGGATTTCTCTTCTGACCCTCAACCTGCATAAGTACAGGAATTATAGTAGCACCCGTCGCCAGGCTTAGATGAGGAGCTAATTTACCCGCCTTTTCTGGCAGTTCACCGTCATTTTTTATCCCAATATTGCTCATCGGGTTATGTGCTGCAGTAATAACAGAAAGTCCACTATTTCTTGCAGACCTAAGTAATCGTCACCATTAAACGGCAACGCGTACTTATTATCAATAGCATCTTTTTCCACAGACGGATCTCTTACATACGGAACCTGAAAAAAGTTATCCATCCCAACAAGTTTATATGGTATCCTCTGATGCCAAAGACCCATATTAGTGGAGGCTACTGTCACGCCTATATGTCTAAACTCAGAAACTACGCTAGCAACAGTCGAAACATCAACGTCCGTTAGGTGACTCGTAGCAAATATAACACCCTTGTTTTCCTCGGTTTTCTCAGTTGCCTTCAGAAGATTACCAACCCCCTCAACGTCAACACCCACATTACCAAGAAGCAAATCAGTAACCAACTCAAGAGGAACGCGCAGTCTTCTTGGGCTCGGATCATACAGACCTTCAGATGCGCCCTTTTTAGCGCACTGTTTAATCTCTTCTATAACCCCAGATCCTGAAAAAGTCTCAATTTTTTTCATGATACCCTTAATTATACAATATAAAGCCCTATATTGTCAATAATCAGATCTGCTGGTAGACCTTATTCGCAACCGTCACAAATAGTCAGACTTGCTGGGTCAACTGGTGCCGCAACAGTGCCGTTCGACTTTGCTTGATCATCAGCCGCTTCTTGTGCCGCTTTAAGAGCTGCGTCAATGGCACTCAATTTTTCTTCCAAAGTCATGTCATCAGTAATAATCTGATTTGCGTTCATTTTCATTTTCCCCTATATTTAGTAGTTACTTAACTAATTTTACGCTAGATATAGTGCTTATGCAATAAAATGCAGCCAATTGCCCGTTGTAGTTTTTTCATCAAGTTCACCAATTGACGCAACGTATATTTGCGGATTTTGGCAACGCGGCATAAAATCAGCCAACTTCTCTTTATAAGCCGCCATTGCCGCCTCTTTCTCAGATTCTGGTAGTTCAGTCACGTTAGTTTTTAAGAAAACTGCTCGCTTTTTATCATCCCAAACCACAAATTCCGCCTTACCGTTTCGAAACGCATTTTCTGAATGGCGCGCAGTCGGCTCTGATATCCAAATTATAGAATTGCCAAAACGCGCAAAGTGCAGCGGCGTCACCAAAGGAGTTCTGTCAACATTCACCGTTGCCAACGCACCAACTTCGACTGTATCTAATATTTCTTTCGCTAATTCGTTCATATCATCAACTCCCATTACTTCGTAGTATTAACTTCGTAACTAGTGTTTGTACTTTCAAAGAAATTCACCAATTCCAGCGTATCATTGGCAGCTGCCATCCATTTAGCTGGATTTGGCACGTTATATTCAGGCTCAAAACCTAACTCCTGCAAGCGACGGTCGGTCATGTGCATGACATATTGGTTCACGTAATCAGCATTCAATCCCAAAATTCCCTTTGGTAGCATATCTTTGTTATAAGCCTTCTCAAGTTCCACTGCCTGCAAAATCAAGCCGCGGATTTCTTCTGCAAATTCCTGTGTTTGTAATTCTGGATTCTCGTCCAAAATTGTCAAAAGCAAATTGATACCAAACGTCAAATGAAGATTTTCATCGCGAGTAATCCAGTCCAGTAGTGAGCCGACATTGCGCAACAAATTACGCTGACGGAAACTCATGCCAACCATAAAGCCCGAATAGAACCAAATTCCCTCAAGCACAATGTTATATGCCACCAATGAACGAACAAAGTCCTTCTTACCTTCCAGCGAATAAATATCCAAATTCGGATCAAGCATCACATCCAAATGTTTATTCTGGAAGTCAGCCTTGTCGGCTAATGATTTTTTACCAAAGCCCGCAGCGTAAATCTCCTCGCGATCAAACGGAAATGTCTCAATAATGTATTCAAACGTCATGAAGTGATTGGCTTCTTCCCACATCTGTTTTGACAAATATAGTTGAGCTTCCGCCGCGTTCACGTATGGATAAATACCGAACGCCAATGATTTATTGATCAATAGCTCGTTTGGATTCAAATAGCTGATAACCGTTTTCAATGCGTGCTTTTCATCGTCTGACAATTTTTCAAAATCCGCCAGATCTTGGACTAATTGAACTTCGTTTGGAAACCACGTGTTAGCCACTGCTTGATTATAAAGATCATACGCCCAAGGGTAACGAATTGGGTGAAGCGACAATCCATCGCGTAATCCTGAACCTAAAATTCCCATCTTAATTTCCTCCTTATTTATTAATTTTCGCAAATCCAAATCCGCGCACTTTACTATTTGTGCGGACTTTTTGTTCTGCAATTTTATCAACTGAAACTGTCGTTTGCTCCGACTGATGACGCGGCTTAACGTGTAGATAATATGTTGTTTTCAAGCCACGCTTCCACGCTTCCGAATAAATCTTCACATATTCATCAATATCTCGCGTCTCCAGGTACATATTTCGAGAAATCGCTTGATCAACCCACTTCTGAGCCCTAGCTGCCACCTCAATAAACGCGTACGGACTGAGCTGAAAACTTGTTTTATAAACATCCTTGATATTCTGAGGAATACCGTCAATATCTTGAATATCGCCTTGAGCTGCAAAAATCTCATCTTTCAAATCATCCCACAATCCAAGTTTCTTCAAATCTCGAACTAAATTATGGTTCACTTCCAAAAACTTACCGTTCAAAGTCGAGCGACTGAAAATCTGCGCAAATTGCGGATCAATTCCAGGAGTCGTTCCCGCCACGTGACCAATGTTAGCCGTCGGCGCAATCGCCATAAGAGTCGCATTTCGCATTCCCTTCTTTACCTTCTTTCGCAAACCATCCCAGTCCAGTCGCGTCTTTTGGTCTATTTTCACCTTCACGCCGCGATCTTTCGACAGCTTATCAACCGTATCAATTGGAAGAAGACCCTTGCTCCAGCCACTACCCGCGAATGTTGGATAGCTGCCTAATTGCTTTGCCAAATCAGCCGACTGATCAATGGCGTGATAGCTAATGAACTCCGTCAATTGATCAACCAAATCGTAAGATTCTTTTGACTCGTAGCAATAACCCAACTTCTCCAACACGTCAGAAA
>JABZJR010000039.1 GCA_015257705.1 Nanosynbacter sp. | reverse complement strand
TAGATACTTTTTTGGTCTACGTTTAGCTTTGACATAATATCCCCCGTTTATTTTTTGTCGCTAAATTTGTGAATATTCTTAGTGCAATTATAGCATGCCGCAGCATCGGCTTATTGCTTTATATAAAAAAGCTCCCACTCGCTAGTGAGAGCTAAACTGTCGTGGTGGACAATTTGGATTAGCTAATTTTAACGACTTGTAGCTGTCTGGTCATCAAGCCATTTTTCCAGGAGACAGTTTCGGATTTCTTGTGATTTAATAAACTTTTTCCTAGCGGACTATCCACGGAAATTCGCCCGTCCAGAGGGTTTGCTTCCAGGCTATGAACCAGCGTGTAGCGGAAAATTTTTCCCTGTTGATCCACCAAATCCACGACTGAGCCGATAGCAATTTTCAATCGATCACGCTTCCTTGGCAGCGGCTTAGCGTGGCGCAAAATATCCTTCTTCATAAAGATTTTTGATTGAATATTTTCCAGTTGCGTAATTACATCGTTGCGGCGTAATTTGTCATCACGCGATTTGGCGCGCCCAATTTCTTTCAATTCTAATATGAGCGCTTTCTCTGAAATCTCTAGCCCAGAAATTTCCTTTTGCAGTTCCTTAAATCCTTTTTTACTTAAAAATGTTGTACTCATACTTCCCCTTTCGGATCGGCAATTTTGCCAATCAACAATCCTATTACAACATCTAATTCTGAAAAATAGCTGAAAATTTACAGAATCGGCAAGGAAATTGTGAAAATGGTTGAGTTTTTCGAGGTGCTAACAGAGATTTGTCCGCCCAGTGCTTTTGTCAATTGCTCCGCTAATGGCAATCCTAATCCGTAGCCTTTCGTCTGTTGGTTGCCGCGGAAAAATCGCTCAAAAACGTGTGGCAAAGTTTGTTGCGAGATTGTGCCGTCGTTGATGAAGTTGACAGTGATGTTTTGTTTTGATGGAATGATGCAAATTTTTACCACAGAATTTTTCGGGCTATGTTTCAATGAATTGTCGAGCAAAATCGCGCACAATTCTCGCGTCGCAGTGTGATGAAGCGGAATATTTATGCGTTCCGGGCAATTCATTTTAACTCGCGCTTCGGCTTTCCGTTCGCGGATGAGCTCGGATATCAATTCCGTCAAATTAAAACTTTTATCTTCCAGTGCCAACCTATTTTCTGTCCGTGATAATTCCAGAAGCATCGCTGTAAGCTCAGTCAACTTATTTATTTCCTCCAAATTGCTTTCCAGAGTTTCTGTAAGTTCCGCCTTATTTGCTTTCCGATTTTTTAGCGCAAATTCAGTTTCTGCTTTCATAATTGCCAAAGGAGTTCGGAGTTGATGGCTGGCATTGGCAACAAATCGCGATTGGGCTTTGTGGGCAGTTTCTATCGGCCGCAAAGTGATTTTCGCCAATAAATACGAACACCAACCGCCAGCGAGCAGAACGATAAGATTTATATAGCCCAAACTAATCAAAAGATTTCGAGTTGAATTATCTATTCTTTCCGACAAATTAATCGCAGGAAAATCACCCTTCCTTTGAACGATAATTTTATGGATTTGCGCATCAACTTCCGAGCGCGCCACCTGAAAAATAATGCTACTAAACAGCAAGCTGACGACCATCAAAATCATCAAATACCAGCCCGCCAACTTAATTGTTGCTGAAGTAAAAATTTTCATGATTCAATCCTATATCCAAAGCCGCGCACGGTTTTTATCAATTGTTTTTTGAACGGTTTGTCGATTTTTTGGCGCAGATTTTTTATGTACGCCTCGACATTATTCGGCAAAATATCAGCGTCAAAATCCCAAACGTGATCAATCAGCGTTTCTTTACTGAGAATCTGATTCGGATGCTGCATCAAATATTCCAGCAGCGCATATTCTTTGTTCGTGAGGTCGATAATTTTTCCTGCGCGAGCTACCGTCTGTTGTTGCTTGTCAATTCTCAAATCGTCAATTTTCAAGATGTCTGACTGACTAATCGGTGGACGACGAAGCAAGGCTCGCACTCGCGCCAACAGCTCGTCAATTGCAAAAGGCTTAGTCAAATAATCATCGGCGCCCACGTCCAACCCAAGCGTTTTATCTTCGGTTGTGCTCAGTGCTGTCAGAAATAGAATTGGCATATTTTTCCCGTTCTCGCGCAATTTTTTAACAATCTCCGTACCCTCTAATCCCGGCAACATTCGATCAACAATCAACAAATCATACGGCTGACTATCCGCCAAATTAAAGCCCTCTTCCCCGTCATACGCCGCATCAACTGCGTATTTTTCGCGCTTCAAAGATTCGGTTATAACCCTCGCAATTTTTCGTTCGTCCTCAATGACTAGCAGTCGCATATTTATATTATATCTTTTTTCTTACGCTAAGTGCTATAATTTTATTTAAAGAAAAGGAGGCGTATGCCAGATAATAAAAAAATGGTTGAGATTCGTCATTTTAAGATGAGTTTCGGCGATAAAACTGTTATTAAAGATCTGAGTTTCGATGTTTTTCGCGGCGAAGTTTTTGGTTTTTTGGGAAGTAATGGCTCGGGAAAAACTACGACGTTGCGCGCACTGCTTGGACTATACCAGCCGACCGCGGGCGATTTATTGATAAACGGCAAGCCGTATTCGGTGGGAAGCCAGATTCGCCTCGGATATCTTCCTGAGGAGCGCGGTTTGTATAAAAAAGAAAAAGTCTTAGACGTGATGCTTTACTTTGGTCAATTGAAGGGCTTGAGTCGCAAAGAAGCTAAGGATTTTTCCCTGAAGTTTTTGGAGCGTGTCAATTTGAGCGACAAGGCTAACACGCAACTTGATAAATTATCTGGCGGACAGCAACAGAAAATTCAGCTTGGCGTAACGATTATGGGCGATCCTGAACTGTTGATTATGGACGAGCCAGCCAAAGGTTTTGATCCGGTGAATCGCCGTTTGTTGATGAATATAATTGAGGAGCAACGAAAAGCTGGCGCGACAATTATTTACGTTACACACCAGATGGAGGAAGTTGAAAGATTGTGTGATCGCTTGATTTTATTGAAAGACGGTCAAGCGGCGGCGTACGGCACGTTGGAAGAAGTAAAAAGTCAATTTGGCGGCGCTTCAATGGACGACATTTTTGTACAAGTTTACGGCGGCGAAGCGAAGGAGTTGAGTGATGAGTAAAATGCATAATTTAGGGACAGTTTTCAAATTCGAGACGCTTAGAACACTGAAGAAACCGACGTTTTGGTTGACGGCTTTAGGGTTTCCTTTGTTGATTGGCGTGCTGTATGGCATTATGTTTTGGTCGCAAAGCACAACTATTGAAGCGTCAAAAAATCTGGAAAAGCAAGAATTTTCACTGGAAGTCACGGACGATTCGAAGTTGGTGAAGCCTGAACTTGCGGCGGCAATTAAGGCCAAAACTGCCAAATCGAAAGAATCTGGAATTGACGACGTAAAAAATAATAAGGTTGATGCGTATGTTTATTTTCCAAAAGATTTGAGCAATCAAAAGGTCGAAGTTTACGGTAAAGATGTTGGGCTATTCCAAAACGGAAAATACGGCGCGGTGGCGCAGAGTTTATTGAGCCAATCGGTAGCAAGCGGCGTCAGCCCGGCACAAGTTGCGATTTTACGCGACAAAGTCCAATTGTCATCAACCACATATCTGGACGGAAAAGAGCACGGCGGCATTAATGAGATGATTGTGCCGGGAATGTTTTTGGTTGTTTTGTTCATTCTCATCAGTATTTTTGGCAATCAAATGCTCATTAGCACCACCGAGGAAAAAGAAAATCGCACGGTGGAAATGCTGCTTACGACCGTTAAAACTGACACTTTAATTACGGGTAAAATTTTGTCTTTGATGGTGTTGGCTTTGATTCAGATTTTGGTGATTGTTTTGCCGGTTTTGGCGGGCTATTTGGCATTTGGCTCGAAGCTGCAATTGCCTAATCTGGACTTGAGTACGCTTGTGTTTGATCCTGTGAGAATTGGTCTGGCGATCATAATTTTCTCCGCAAGCTTCACTTTATTTACGGGAATGTTGGTGACTTTGGGCGCGATGATGCCGACCGCCAAAGAAGCCAGCCAGTGGTTCGGAATTGTGATTATGCTATTCATTGGTCCATTTTACGGAATCACGGCGTTCGTTTCCTTTCCTGATTATTTCTTCGTTAAGTTCTTGTCGCTATTTCCATTTACTGCGCCGATTCCATTGTTATTACGAAACGCAATAGGCAATTTGCCGATTTGGGAAGCTTTGCTCGGTACGGCAATTTTGGTCGCTACAGCAGTGTTTGTTATGTGGCTATCGGTGCGCGTTTTCCGCTACGGCGCGATGTCTTATGATAGTAAATTATCTCTGTCGGCGTTGCGGACACGCCGAAAAGCTGGTAAAGTTTAATTATGAAAGTACGTATAGAGATAGACACGAAAACATTTGTGCGATTTTGGCTGGTCGTGATGGGATTTGGTCTGGCTGGTTTGGCAATTTATTCCGCAAAGGACGCGCTTGTTTTACTAGGGATTTCCCTATTTTTGGCGTTGGCGCTAAATCGTCCAGTTGCAGCAATTGCTAAAAAATTGCCTGGAAAAAGCCGATTAGGCGGCACGGCACTGGCGTACACGACGTTGGTTTTGCTT
The DNA here is from genome assembly GCA_015257705.1 of Nanosynbacter sp. Classification (GTDB taxonomy): domain Bacteria; phylum Patescibacteriota; class Saccharimonadia; order Saccharimonadales; family Saccharimonadaceae; genus Nanosynbacter. Next base: position 1,752 of record JABZJR010000039.1, on the reverse strand, counting down.
TTGGGTTGTGTGATTTGGTTTGTTATTCCGCCAATTGTCCAACAATCTGCCAAATTTGTCGAGAGCATTCCGAGCATAATTGACCAAGCGAGCTCACAGTGGCGTGGCGTTAATGATTTTATTGATAAGAATAATTTGCGTCCGCAGGTCGATTCGATGATGGAAAACATCAAGCAGCAATCTTCGTCTTGGGCGACGAGCGTTGGCACGAATCTGTTGTCCAGCGTTGGTTCTTTGGCGTCATTCTTAGGATCGTTATTCTTGGTGCTGGTGCTGTCATTCCTGATGCTCCTCGAGGGTCCAACTTGGGTGAAGCGTTTGTGGGGTTTATACAACGACGAAGAAAAAATGGAGCGTCATAAGAAGCTGGTTGGCCGAATGTATAACGTGGTCACGGGTTATGTTTCTGGACAATTGACGGTTTCTGGAATCGATGCGATATTATCAGGTTTCGTGGTGTTTGTGCTGAGTTTGACATTCCCTGTCATAAATTCCAATTTGGCAATGCTCACCGTTATGGCGACGTTTGTGTTGACGCTAATTCCGATGTTTGGTGCAACGATTGCTGGCGCATTGATATCACTACTGCTATTCTTCAACAATATGACAGCTGGCGTTATTTACGCGATTTATTTCGTAATTTACCAGCAAATTGAGAATAACTTTGTTTCCCCGTCCATCCAATCAAAGAAGGTTGAGCTGTCGGCTCTGACTGTCTTGGTCGCAGTGACAATTGGTTTGTATGTCGGTGGTCTATTGGGCGGTTTGGTTGCTATTCCAGCCGCTGGCGTCGTGAAGGTTTTGCTGGACAATTACTTGGAGCAAGCCAAGTCCAAGCGTGTTGAAAACGAAAAACCTCTTAATAAATTAGTTAAGAAATTGAAAAACGAAGATTAATTAGCACGAAATAAAAATATAGCCCGTTGAGTCCAGCGGGCTATTTCCATGTCCAGATGCTACCGCTTGGCGTATCACGAACGGCAACGCCAGCCTGAAGAAGTTCATCGCGAATTCTGTCGGATTCTTCCCAATTTTTCTCTGCGCGTGCTTGACGTCGCTGGATAATCAACCTCTTCAAATCGTCAGTAATATCAGGCGTAGACTCAGCCAAATCCAGCCCTAAAATCTCGTCAATCTCGTCAATAAACTGCACTAAACTCTGTCGATGAATCTTATCAAGTGGCGTATGATCCAACTTTGAAAATATTTCATCAATCAACGCCAGCGCGCCTGGAGTATCCAAATCGTCGTTCAATTTCTCGACCAATGCCTGACGTCCCGCTAATAACGAAACCGAATCGTCCTGCTCATCCTTATCGTCGTCATCTTCCAGTGTGTCGTGAGTCTGATGTCTCAGAACCGCGTAATCCCGCCAATGATTCAATCGTGCCTGCGCTGCTTCCAGGATTTCCCAGGTAAAATTGCCCTCCGTTTGATAATGCTTACTGAGAATTGCCAGCTTAAACGCCATCGGACTAAACCCTCGCGAAATAATATCTTCCAGCGTAATAATATTCCCCAGAGATTTACTCATCTTTCGGCCGTCAACTTTTATGTGATTATTATGTAGCCAAATCTGAGAAAATTGTTTTCCAGTCAGACTTTCGCTCTGGGCAATTTCATTCGTGTGATGAACTGGAATATGATCAATCCCACCTGCGTGAATATCAATAGAATCGCCGAGCGTTTCACGGGCAATTGTCGAACATTCCAGATGCCAGCCAGGAAAACCGACTCCCCACGGACTATCCC
>JABZJR010000038.1 GCA_015257705.1 Nanosynbacter sp. | reverse complement strand
GTGTCATTCGGATCGTCCGGATTTATAAAGTGCCAAGGCTCATCCACCGCTGGACTTTTTCGCTTGACGCCATCAGGACCATTCTTGCCCTCAAAATGAAGAATGTTTTTAATGTCAGGAAAATCACACCAATCAGGAAGAATTGGTTCTATATTTCTCCTTGCGACTCGATCTATTTTTTGGTGGACGCCAATAAATCGACCAGAGCCATCCCTAATTGTTGTTCCTGCATACATATTAATTTAAAACAGTTAATCGCTGATAGCGACTGACGGCGTGCGCCAGATGATTATATTGTAGCAAATCTTGTCCCTCTTTGACAAAGCGTTCAGCTTCGACTTGAGCGCGAGTAATCAGCGCCGTATCCGCCAGCGAGGCAATTTTCAAGTTCAAATCCCCGTGTTGCATTTTACCGTAAATCTCGCCAGGTCCACGCAATTTCAAATCAACCTCCGCCAAATAAAATCCATCCTGAGATTTCTCAATCTCCCGAAGTCTTTGGCTCGGCTTGTCGTGGCCGCTCATCATCAAATGACAAAAACTCTGACGCTTCCCGCGCCCAACTCGTCCACGCAATTGATGCAATTGGCTCAATCCAAAATTGTCCGCATTCTCAATCAACATCACCGTCGCATTCGGCACATTCACTCCAACCTCAACCACGGTCGTGCTGACTAACATATCCAGCTCGCCGTCCGCAAATTTCTGCATTACTTCAGCTTTTTCTTCGGCAGGAAGCTTTCCGTGCAACAACCCAACTCGACGATGACTGAAAATAGTCTTGGACAATTTATTATATTCCGCCTCCACCGACTTCTTATCATTATCTGGATTATCATCAATCAACGGACAAATAACGTAAGCTTGGCGACCTTTAGCTAACTCATTTTCAATCGATTCGTAAAGCTTCGGAGCTGACGCCGGCGACCAAATCTTAGTCTGAATCGGCTGACGACCAGAAGGCAACTCGTCCAGAATAGAAATATCCAATTCTCCGTACAATGTCAGCGCCAAGCTGCGCGGAATTGGCGTGGCTGTCATACTTAAAAGATGCGGCATAAAATCAGACTTTTCTAACAAAGCTTGTCGTTGCTTCACACCAAATCGGTGCTGTTCGTCAATCACCGCGAAACCTAATTTATGATACGCAACCTTTTCCTGAATTAGTGCGTGCGTGCCTACCACAACATCAATGTTACCGCTAGCCAAATTGTCCAACAATTGACTGCGCGCCGCGCCTTTCACGTGGCCCGTCAGAAGCGCAACAGACACGCCAAATGGCGACAATAGTTCGTCAAGCGTTTTCGCGTGTTGCTGCGCCAAAATCTCTGTCGGCGCCATAATTGCCGTCTGAAAACCAGCCTTAGCCACTTCCGCAGCCACCAATCCCGCAACGACAGTTTTTCCCGAGCCAACATCTCCTTGCAACAACCGATTCATCGGATGATCAGACTCCAAATCTTGCAGAATTTGCCACGCAGCTCGGCGCTGAGCGTTCGTCAAAGGAAACGGCAATTGATCGACAAAACTCTTCACGACCGACTTATTAAACGGAATTTTCCAACCCGTTAATCTGGTCTGTTCCTGCTTATTAAATTGTGCCGCCAATATCATCTCGAACAACTCCTCAAACGCCAGGCGCTCACTACCTCGAGAAATTTCCTCGTGAGTTTTTGGCGCGTGAAGAAATTTAACCGCCTCAGAACGACTGACTAATTTTTGGCGCCGAATAATGTTTTCCGGCAAAGTCTCAGGCAAAAAATCCATAATTGGACGAATATTTTTCATCAAATCTTGCACGGTTTTCGGGCGGATATTTTTTATCGATTTATAAACCGGCTGAATTCCAGATGTGTTTTCCATCGATGCTTTGGCAACTTCTTTTGCCAGCTCGACGGATGGATTGTTGATTTGATAGCGATTATATTGCATACCAAATTGGCCAGAAAAAATAAATTCCGCATCAGATTTTAATTGTGTTTCGCGGTACGGCTGATTGAACCAAACCGCCTTAACTTTGTCTGATTTATCCGCCAAAACCGCGGTCGTGATTCTAAGTCCACGCCGAACAATACGCGTCGAAACCGACTCGCAACGCGCCTTAACCGTAACTTTTCCCGGCTGAAGATCTGCGATATTAACCGCAGACGAATAGTCGTCATATGCTCGCGGTAAGAAATTCAGGGCATCAGAAACCGTCGTAAGACCGGCCGCCGCTAAAGCCTGAGTAGTTTTCGGCCCGACGCCTTTAATTTGCTCGAGAGGAGTTGTTAGCTTCATCTACGAAACGGCGTTGATGCCTTCCAGAGCGTAAGCCGTATCCTCCCAGCCCCTCACGCCGATTGAATCTACGCCCATTTGCTTCACTGGAAAATCATTGCCGCCTTCTTCAATTTTGTCACCAAAGAACAGCGTTTCTTCTTTCGACCAGCCGTTCAGTTCAAGCAATCTGCCAATTCCATAAGCCTTATCGATTCCCGGAAGCGTGATGTCAGTGCTGGTCGTACCGCCAATTCGCACCTCAAGCCCAGGCAGCTTTTCCGCCACCTTGTCGCGATATATCGGACGGACATCCTTATATTTTTCAGCCCACGCATATTTATCTTCAGGCGTAGCTTGCTGACCCAAAGCCGACATAGTAATCTGGCTATGCCGATCTTCAATTATTTCACCCGCAGGATTCTCACACCAAATACCCATTTCCTTCGCAACCTCTTCCAGCACCGCGGTTATCTGAGTTTTTTGCTCGTCAGACAAATCGTTCGCATACTGAATTTTCCATTCATCATCAGCGGCGTCAAATCGATAATATCGAGTTCCGCAAGTCGGCATCGCGTGGAACTTCTGAAGCAATTCCGGAGTAACATTCAACCTATCAATCACCTGCTTTTTTATCTGTTGAAACGTACCGCCAGTAATCACGCAAACGTCATAATTCTCAAGTAATCGACTAAGAATCCCCGCCATACGATCGCTAATTGGCGACTTTGTAATTGCCAATGTATCGTCCAAGTCAAACCCGATAATTTTTTTCATTATTCATCCCCCTCCATAATTAATACGAACGTGTTTTTACCCTTCTTTAATAACGACGTGTCATTGACGACTTTATTTTCGGCAAGCTTTTCGCCGTTTAGGCTAATGGCGCCAGATTTTAACAATCGCTTTGCTTCACCGTTAGAGCCAACCGCACCAGATTCCACCAACGCTCCAATCACATCAATTCCAGCATCAACGCAAGGAATTTCCTCAGCCAAAGCGCCTAAATCATCGTCTGACAATTTCTTAAAATCGCCGCCACCGAACAAAACCTCATTCACGCGCTCCACTGATTCGCGCCGATTAGCGCCATGAACAATGTCAGTAACTTCACGAGCCAAAACCTTCTGTGCCGAACGCGCACCTGGATTAACAGCGTGATTTTCAGCAATAGCCTCAATTGTATCGCGGTCTAGCGTAGTGTACATCTTCATGTAGTCAATCACACCATCGTCATCGACGTTCAGCCAGAATTGATAGAATTTGTAAACGCTGGTTTTATTTTCGTCAAGCCAAATTGCACCGCCCTCAGACTTGCCAAACTTACGGCCAGTTGCTTTATTGATGACCAACGGCACTGAGTAAACGTGCGCTTCGCTGCCCTCTAGCTTGCGGATAAGGCTAACGCCAGTCGTCGAGTTTCCCCATTGATCAGCGCCGCACACCTGTAGCGTAACACTGTGCTCTCGGAATAAGTGCAAGAAGTCATAGCCCTGCATTAATGAGTAGCTAAATTCAGCATAGCTAATACCACTGCCACCCTCGCCGATGCGCGCTTGAACAAACTCTCGATCAAGCAGCTGTGTCATTGACATATATTTACCAACTTTATATAAGAAATCGATATAGTTTATATTACGAAACCAATCAGCGTTATTAACCAGATGAAAATCACGCCCCTCAAAAACACGCCTGTACTGAGCCGAAATACACTCCACGTTGTGCGCAACTACATTAGCATCGCGAACTTCGCGCTCGTTCTTCTTACCATCCGGATCGCCAATCATACCAGTAGCCCCACCCACCAGCAAATATGCTTCGTGTCCATACTCCATAAATAGCCGTACCATCATCGCTGCTGCTAAATTACCAATCTGCATACTATCAGCGCTTGGGTCAACGCCAAAATAGAACTTGCGCGGCGTATCAACCTTGCTAATATCGTCGAATGTCATTTGATTGACAAACCCACGCCATTGTAATTCTTCTGATAATTTCATATCACTCCTTTTCTACATATTAGTATAGCAATTTTGCAATTGAAGCGAAACATATGCGTGATATAATAGAATTGTGAAGAAAAAGACTACGATAAGCACCGCCGGACACGGCTCAAGCGATAAGAAATCTCCGTCGAAACGGATGAACTTATATGCCAATTTGGCGCAGAAACATAAGACTAAAAAAGATAAGGACGCGCGCGAACGAGCGGAATATTTGGCGACTTTACCGAAACATCCCGTAAAGCGATTCTTTTATCGATTGCACCCGAAACGACTGGCGAAATATTGGTTCTCCAAGCGCGGCGGACTGATGGCGCTGAAAATTCTTGGCGTCAGTATTTTGTTGATGTTGCTACTTATCGGCGGAATGTTCGCCTATTTCCGTAAAGACCTCGATAAAATTCGCCCTGGCGAGCTTGCTAAGCGCGTTCAAACGACTGTCACTAAATATTACGACCGCAACGACAATTTGCTTTGGGAAGATAAAGGTACGGGCAATTATCAATTGGTTGTCGAATCTGACCAGATTAGCGATTATTTGAAAAAAGCCACTGTCGCAATTGAGGATCGAAATTTCTATAATCACCACGGCATCAGTATTAGCGGCATGTTGCGCGCAATGCTCTCGACTGCTTCACGACGCCAAGTTCAGGGTGGATCGACTCTGACACAGCAGCTAGTCAAGCAAGTTTTCTTCGCAGATGAGGCTGGCGACCGATCAATTAGCGGTATTCCTCGAAAGATCAAGGAAATCATCCTCGCAATCGAAGTCGAGCGTATGTACAGCAAGGATCAAATTCTGTCATTATATCTGAATGAGTCTCCATACGGCGGTCGTCGCAACGGCGCAGAATCTGCCGCCCAGACATACTTTGGTAAGCACGCTAAAGATCTGACGCTAGCGGAAGCGGCGCTAATTGCTGGTATTCCACAGAATCCGACTTACTACAATCCGTATAACACTGCCGGAAATAAGGCTTTGATTGCCCGACAACATACAGTTCTGGACTACATGGCCGAGCAAGGCGTTATTACCAAGGACGAGGCTGAAAAAGCTAAAAAGATTGACATTTTAAGCACGCTTAAGCCACAGACCGAGCACTTGGAGAATATTAAGGCTCCTCACTTCCTATTGATGGTTCGCAATCAGTTGAGTAAAGAACTCGGCGAGTCAGTCGTTGGACGCGGTGGATTGACTATTAAAACCACCCTCGACTGGCGAATTCAGGAGAAACTTGAAAATGAAATGAAGTCGTTCTTTGCAACGGGTCGACCAGATTCTGTGCGAATTAGTAACGGCGCCGCAACAGTCGAAGACGTTCAGACTGGACAAATCGTAGCACTTGTTGGTAGTCGCGACTTTAATTACACTGGCTTCGGTCAGGACAACGCCGCAGTTTCCTACATTCAGCCAGGTTCCACAATTAAGTCACTTGTCTTTGCTCAATTATTCGACAAACACGACAGCAAGCAAGCATACGGTAGCGGCACAGTCTTAGCCGATGAAAATATCGATAAACTGTACGGCGCAACTCTAAGAAACTGGGACAATAAGTTTATGGGTGCCATCAATATCCGAAGAGCGCTGGCTCTATCCCGAAACGTCCCAGCCATCAAAGCCGCTTACATCGTTGGCGACGGATCCGCTAAGCCTGTCGTCGAGGGAATCCGCAGAATGGGCGATACTAACTATTGCCGCCAGGAAGAAAATGCCGGCGGTTATGGACTCGGTGCAGCAATTGGCGCATGTGGAACCAAACAAACAGAATTGGTGAATGCTTACTCAACATTGGCGCGAATGGGAGTTCAAAAAGACATTTCAAGTGTTATCGAGGTAAAGAACAGCCAAGGCGAAACTCTGAAAAAATGGAAAGATGAAGGCAAGCAAGTTATCGACTCGCAATCAGCGTACATCGTGAACGACATCTTGTCCGACCGAACCCCTGGACTTCACGGCTGGATGGGCGTCAGTGGCGTTCGAACCTCCGCAAAAACCGGTACATCCGACAAGGGTTCACAGCCAAAAGACCTCTGGATTATCAACTACAGCCCAGCTCTGGTCATGGGAATGTGGCTCGGAAACTCCGACACTAGCGTGATTGGTACATCAGCTTCTAACTACGGAATGCCGGTGATTAGAAAGGTTATGGAGTTCGCCCACACCCAAGTTTACGCCAAGGAGGGCAAATGGAAGTCAGGTCAATGGTATGAGCGACCAAGCGGAATCCAGAC
>JABZJR010000037.1 GCA_015257705.1 Nanosynbacter sp. | reverse complement strand
CAATTGGAGATTCAAGGGAATGATATTAAGATTACTCCAAAAGATCAATCAAAACCTACCGAGCATTCAGTCAAGGAATCTAGTAGTATTTATGAGCAGGGCTTGAACAAGGATGCTAAGGTTGAAGTGAAGGTTATTCCACCATCCACAACCGGCGAAACTATGTGGAACCTGGCGGTTATGGTTGTGCCTGTGTTGATTATCGTGGTGTTCTTCATGTTTATGATGCGCCAAGCTCAGGGTCAAAATAATCAAGCTATGGGATTCGGCAAGAGTAAGGCTCGCCTGTATGGACAGGACAAAGAAAAGGTTCTGTTTACAGATATCGCTGGAAATGATAACGCCAAGCAAGATCTGCAGGAAGTTGTTGATTTCCTCAAGCATCCGAAGAAATATAAAGATTTGGGTGCAAAGATTCCAAAGGGCGTATTATTAGTCGGTAATCCGGGTACGGGTAAGACGATGCTAGCCCGAGCTGTTGCCGGTGAGGCTGGCGTGCCATTCTTCTCGATCTCCGGTTCTGAATTCGTGGAAATGTTTGTTGGTGTTGGTGCTAGCCGAGTGCGAGACCTGTTTTCTAAGGCTAAGAAAAATGCTCCATGTATCATCTTCATTGATGAGATTGATGCCGTGGGTCGTAAGCGTGGCTCTGGTATGGGTGGCGGTCATGATGAGCGTGAGCAAACTTTGAACCAGATTTTGGTGGAGATGGACGGTTTTGATGGCGAAACGAATGTTATTGTTTTGGCGGCAACCAACCGCGCGGACGTTTTGGACCCAGCTTTGCTTCGACCTGGACGATTTGACCGACGTGTGAATATTACGCTTCCAGAACGTAAAGATCGTGAGGCAATTCTGAAAGTTCACTTTAAGAAAAAGCCAACTGATGAAACTGTCGATCTTGATAAATTGGCGGCAAAAACTGCTGGCTCGTCTGGTGCGGACTTGGCTAATATGGCCAATGAAGCTGCGATCATTGCCGCACGTCGCAACAAGAAGAAGATCTCAAATGACGAATTAACTGAGGCATTTGAGCGTGTGGCAATTGGTCCAGAGCGCAAGACTAAGATAATGAACGATCACGAGAAAGAGTTGACTGCTTATCACGAAGCTGGCCACGCAATTGTTGGTCACGTCTTGCCTGACTCCGACCCAGTCCACAAGGTTACGATTATTCCGCGCGGCGGTACTGGTGGAGTAACATGGTTCTTGCCACCAGAAGATAAGAGCTACACAAACGTTTACGAGTTTAAAGATATTTTGGCTCGGGCAATGGGCGGACGAATCGCTGAGCAATTGATTTACGGCGATGACGGAATCACTACTGGAGCTGGTTCGGATTTGCGAAAAGCGACTGAAATTGCCCGTGATATGGTGATTGAGCAAGGAATGGGCAAGGGCTTGCGCGATCAAGTATTCCATGAGGATAACGGCGGCTTGATGTTCGATAAAATGACCAGAGAGCGTCCGTATTCTGATGAGACTGCGAAGATGATTGACGAGGAAGTCGCGCAATTAATTACCGAAGCTAAACATCGTGCAATGTTGGTATTGAAAGAAAATCGTTCGTTCCTTGATAAGTTGGCTGAGGCTTTACTAAAGGAGGAAACTCTGGAAGAGTCTGAGGTTGACGAGATTCTTAAAGGCACTAAATTACCAAAAGAAGCTAAACTGCATTCGTAAAATATTATGGGGCGCGTTCGTAGTACAGTTACGAAAATAAATCAGCGGCTTAATGTGAAATTGGCTGCTACGATCCTGGCAGGCTCGACGTTGTTGTCGAGCTTGCTGGGGTTTTTCCGTGATCGTTTACTCAACTCCGCCTACATGCCAAGCGAAAATGGAGCGTTGGCGGGATACCCAGTTGGACTAGACGCTTATACGGCAGCCTTCATGGTGCCAGATTTTATGTTTGCAGTGCTGGTTTCTGGTGCGCTTAGCGTGACGTTCATTCCAGTTTTTAATGAGCGCTGGGTCAAGGGCAATAAGCAGTCGGCTTGGCAAATTAGCTCGAGCATGATTAATTTCATGGCGCTAATAACTATGGCAGCGTCGGTGTTGATTATTATTTTCGCTGATCCGTTGATGAAATATTTAATTGCACCTGGTCTGAGCGAGTCTGGTCATGCTTTGGCGGTTAGTATGATGCAAGTAATCGCAGTGAATCCGTTTATCTTTGCGGTTGCAGCGGTGATTGCTAGTATTCAGCAAGCGGTTGGGCGATTTATGTTCTGTGCGCTGGCGCCAATGCTATATAACGTCGGTATTATTATCGGTACGGTATGGTTTACTGGCGGCGTCAATTTATTCGGTTGGCAGATTTTTGACGGCGGTATTATGGGCGTGGCGTTGGGTGTGGTTTTGGGATCATTTTTACAATTGATCGTCAGTGCAGTTGGCTTGGCTGGACTTGGGTTTGATTACAATTTCAAAATTTATTGGCGAAACAAGGGCTTTAGAAAAGTCCTATCTTTGCTACCAGCACGTTCGGTTGATCAGGGTATGGATTATGTAGTTAGTTTGGTTGAGGTAAATTTGGCTTCGCGCTTGGCCGATGGAACGGTTAGGGCATACCAGCAGGCTTTAACTCTTCATATGATGCCGATCAATCTTATTGGTGTGGCGATTTCAAATGCCGCCTTTCCTCAATTGACTGAGCATTTGGGCGAAGGTCGGAATGACCTATTTCAAAAAGACCTGCGTTCCCTGTTAAGAATTATTTTTTGGATGGCGCTTCCAGTGTCGGTGGTGATTTTCTTTACCAGGGGATACGTCGTGCATTTTATTCGCAATGGTGGCAATCAGTTGATCGCGGGAATTTTGGGCTGTCTGGTTGTGGCAATTTTATTCCGAACTATTTATCATATGGCCGCGCGAGCATTTTACGCCCGCCAAGACACAAAAACTCCACTGTATATTTCAATTTTCTCGATTACTTTGAATATCATTTTAGCAATTGTTCTATCAATGGTCTTGAAAATGGGCGCATATGGATTGGCTTGGGCTCAATCGACAGTGGCGGTTTTGGAAGTGGTTGTTCTTTTGGCGGTTATGAATCGTCAAATGCCAAAATTATTCGACATGACGTTTGTGCGAGCGATTTTTAAGATGATAATTGCGGGTACTATTACGGGAGTGGTTTGTTATATTGCCGTGCTAATTATGCCATTTCGTTATCATGATGACAGTTTCTTTAGCGCTTTTCCGAAATTCGTTATCATTTCATTGGTTAGTTTTGGCGCGTATGCCGCGGCTTCAAAGTGGCTAAGATTGCCAGAAATTGACCCGATTCTTGCACGATTGAAAAAAGTGTTATTTGGACGATTGGAGTTTAAGGGTTAATGGAAAATATTCGGAATTTTTGTATTATTGCTCATATTGATCACGGCAAGTCTACGCTGGCTGATCGAATGATGGAGATGACTGGGACGGTAGAAAAGCGCGAAATGAAATCGCAGCTGCTGGATTCGATGGATTTGGAGCGGGAAAAGGGCATCACTATTAAGCTGGCGCCGGTGCGAATGCGATATAAAAATGTCGATCTGAATTTGATTGACACTCCGGGGCATGTTGATTTTAGCTATGAAGTTTCGCGTAGTTTGCAGGCTTGCGAGGGCGCGATATTGGTGGTTGATGCTAGCCAGGGAATTCAGGCGCAAACATTATCGAATGTTTACTTGGCGATGGAGCAGGATTTGACGATTATTCCGGTGTTAAATAAGGTCGATCTGCCGGCCGCCGATATACCGCGCGTATCTAGGCAAGTCATTAATTTGTTGGGCTGCGACGAGAGTGAGATTATTCATATCTCTGCTAAAACTGGTCAAAATGTAGATAAGGTTTTGGATGCGGTTGTTGACAAAATTCCAGCGCCAGCTGGCGAAGCTGATGATCCAACTAGAGCATTGATTTTTGATAGCTATTACGACGATTATCGTGGCGTGATTTTATACGTGCGGGTGGTTGATGGGCGAATTAAAAAGGGCGAGCCTATCCGAATGATGGCGACTGGCGCAAATGGACTGGCGCTGGAAGTCGGGCATCTTAACCCAGCCATGCAACCCGATCCCTCGCTTGAAACTGGCGAAATTGGCTATATTGTAACAAACCTAAAAACGACACGCGAGGCGCGGGTTGGCGATACGGTAACACTGGGGAGATATTTTAATTAAGATTAAAAAGGGAAACCACGAATCTACAAACAATAAGCTTAACTGAATTTTTTTGGCGTTGGTTCGTAGTATTGACGCGTATGATTGCTGAAATCAGTTTCCTTACCAGATTTGGCATAGCATTTATTCGACAAAACTCATTAAGTCTCTTAATAAAGAAATCAAACGTCAAACGAAATAGAAGGTTCTTTTTCCTAACGAGGAGGCTCTGGAACGTTACTTAGTTACTTTGTTTGAAGACTCTACTAGAGTGTTTACACAAAATTATTGACAGCATCTTTTCCTTTATAATATAATAAAACCTCATGAGGTATTATATGTCTAAACAAAAAATTAATCGCTTTGTCGGATCTATTGGAGCTTTTATTGGGATCCTTGTCTTTATTGCATATATTCCACAAATTATCGCTAACCTACAAGGAGAAAAAGCTCAACCATTCCAACCACTATTCGCAGCAGTTTCTTGTTTAATTTGGGTAATCTATGGTTGGACAAAAGAACCTAAAAAAGACTGGATCCTCATCATTCCCAATGCAGCGGGAGTGATATTAGGCGGTTTAACTTTTATTACTTCTTTATAAAAGTTATATAAACAAAACCAGCAACTTCATAAAAAAAGTTGCTGGTAGAGATTTTGGACTATCACAGGAAAAAATATTTAACCAAAGTGATATATTGTTTGATAAATCAGAGTATAATAGTAATTAAAAATAGGATTGGATAGCGAGCAGATTCTTGCTTCCTGCTATGTTTATATTCCATCAAGTGTAAGTTAATTAAGATTAAAGAAGGAAAAACCATGAATCCACAAACAATAAGCTTAACTGAATTACAAAAACACCTCGATCAAACTTGTAAGGAGAAAGGTTGGGATAAAAATTCTGTCACTGAAGTATTCTTATTGTTAGCCGAGGAAGTTGGCGAGCTGGCAAAAGCAGTTCGCAAAGAGACAGGATTTAAGGATGAGAAAAAACCTGACAATCATGACAATCTGCGCGAGGAGTTTGCGGACGTGCTGAACTATTTGATGGAATTGGCAAATCGGTTTGACGTCAATTTGGCGGAAGTGTATTTTGAGAAGCATAAGATCAATAGCACGCGACAGTGGAAATAATATATACTAATACTGAAAGGTGCAGATGTAATAAAATGCACGAAATAGGTATTGATATATCTGTTGTTGGCAATTATGAGTAATTTCAAAAACTTTACAGAGAAGATTAGATGTCGCGTAATTCCGATAACACGCGACCGCCGTGTGTGGTTGGACGAGAAAATTGTTGACGATGATTTGTATTGTGTTTTTATGAATGGTCGATCATACGAACTTGGTGAAGAATATGATGACTTTTTGTATGTCAACGCTGACAACTTTGCTGAACTAGCAGACGTTATTCTCTGCGAGTTGTATGCGCGCGGATTTTCATCGTCAGACTATAAACTGATCAACGAAAATTATGTTCATTTAGATTATAGCTTTTTGAGCGATGACATGCCTTGGGTCGCTTGGCGTAATGTTGATGTGATAGTTAAGGGTGATATTACTGACGAGAAGGACTATCGTCGCGACAAAGCTAAGCGCGGTCGGTGGATGAGTTACGCTGAACTGGTTCAGGTTATTGGCAAGAATCAAGCTCATAAGATTTTTGAGCAGTTATAGGTTAGACCTCAGTGTGTAAGGAATACTTTGCTGATAATAAATAGGAGCGTAAGGAGCGATTTACTGTGCGTTTATACAAGAACGCTGAGCTGATATAATAATACATAGTTATGACTGAAAAAATTACCGTCCAGCCACTTCCAGGTTATAAAGAAGTCAAGCCCTTCGTTTATGCGGGGTTTTTCCCAGTGTCCAATGAAGACTATAATGACCTGAAAGAGGCAATTGAAAAGTTGAGCCTGAGCGATTCGGCGCTGCAATTCGAGCCGGAGAATTCGCCGGTTCTGGGCTACGGTGTGCGAATTGGATTTTTGGGTCTGCTTCATATGGACATTATTCGCGAGCGATTGGAACGTGAGTATAATTTGGATTTGATTGTTACGAATCCGAGTACTGACTATCAAGTTAGTCTGACGAATGGCGAGGAGCTGGATATCAAGTCTGCCAGTGAATTGCCCGACCCAGCGCAGATAAAAGAGATTCGCGAGCCGTGGATTGACGGTGAAATTGTCGTGCCGCAGGATTATATTGGTGCGGTGATTCAGTTGATCGTGAGCAAGCGTGGTCGCCAGAAAAACCTGAGTTACATTGACGAGCGGGCGCTGATTTCATTTGCGGCGCCACTTGCGAATTTGTTGACGGATTTTTATGACCAATTGAAATCTATTACCAGCGGCTACGGTTCGTTTAATTATGAGTTGGCGGATTATCAAGTGGAAGATTTGGTGCGTGTCGATTTTTATGTGGCGGGCGAAATGGTTGATTCGCTGAGCGTGATGTGCCATCGGTCGGAATCGCAGCATTTGGGGCGTGAGATTGTTAAGAAATTGAAGGAAGTCGTGCCGCGTCAGAGT
>JABZJR010000036.1 GCA_015257705.1 Nanosynbacter sp. | reverse complement strand
GGAGATGGGGTATGACGATATCGACGCATTTATCGATGAAATTAAGCGAGTAGCTGAAGCGCGACGCGCAGAAAGAGAGAGAAAGACCCTATTGGCAGAATGGCGTAGGGATCCAGACGTAATTAAAGAAGCCCAGAAGATGATTGCGGAGCGACACGCAGAAGAAGCTAAGGTAGAGGCTGAGAAGCAAAAGAAAATAGAAGAAGCGAAGGCAGAAAAAGAACGACGTGCTGAAGAGGCTAAGGCAGAAAAAGAGCGAATTGAAAAGCAGCAGGCATTAGGAGAAATACTAAATAGAGGATTAGATGAAGGTCCAAGGCACAAAATAGCAGATATAGTACATAATGCTAGTGTAGCTACTGGTATTGATGAAAAAGCCGTTGCAAAACAATTTGCTAAACTAGCCGAACAGAAGGGCTATGATATCACTGGAGAAAGGGCGCTACTGAACACCAACGCACGCGCTGGCAGTATGTTAGATGAAAATGGACGATTACGCCCGATAGACGAAATAGCACCAGAAGTAAAAGAAAAGATTAAACTACCTGGAGCGGAACACGCGGTCCCAGCACCTACAACTACTGCAAATACAGCTACCCACAATACACGACAGATGATTTATAAGGACGAGAAGGGTGCATACCATTCATTCTATGAATACAGAAATATCTTTGGTAAATGGCAACGAACAGGCGCTGAAGCACCAAGAGTAACTTCACCACTACAGAAGAAATTCATAGACGATATTAGATCAGATAAGGCAGTTAATGATGAAGCTAAGCGTGCATTTGATGACGGTCTAGCTATTCAGTACATATGGAGAGAGAACTCTAAGGGTGTAAATGCTGAACTAGTGAGTGCTTTTGATGGTTATATGCAAACTGGAGATAAAAAGGCATATCGTCCAAGCGATAAACTAGTTACATTCGATCCAGACAAACACTATATAGAGTCTGGTAGAGTAGTGGACGCACAAACTGGTCAAATTCTAGGTAACTATATTGAAATGACACCTGACGGCAACGTAACTATATATGCAGGTAAAAAGAAGATGAACCTGAATATGCGTGATGTTGACTTCAGTAAAATCAAAGAAATGCGTTTTGGTGCTGGTCAAACATGGACTACTGAAGGAATAATAGACCGTATAACAGGCTCATTGAGGCGAAGTAACAGTCTTGACTACTTTAAGAAGGGCGGCAATAAAACTAAAGAGGCATTGCTGAATATTATGTCTGAAACACCTCGTCAAGCTAACGCCGCCGCAGTAAAAGAAGGCAACGCTATCGGTGAACAGATAAAGGATTATCGCAAAAACTTGCTAAAACAAGCCAAAAAACACGGTCCACTAAAGCGTCAAATGTTACAAGACGCCGTATATGTAATTGAACCATCACGTCCAAAACGTGGCGAAAAATCACCATCATATGATGAACGCTTGAAAGTATTTGAAGAAGTTTACGGAAAGAGTGCCTCTGAAGCTCTGGATCAATACAATAGCTTCTTACGTGCTGTATACAAGAACTTGCTAGCTCGCCAAAACGAAAAGAGAGTAGAGTTAGGTAAAGATCCAATTATGGAGCGTAAAGACTATATTACGCACCTAGGAGAAATGCAGTCTGGTAAGGGAGCTATCGCGGCTATGTATGGCGGCGCTAAGAATCTATTATCTGGCGGAGATGTGGCCATTGAATCTCGTCAATCACTGCCGTCTAAACTGGCGGGTCGTACGGGATTGTTTAAGCCAAGCCAAAAGTTTAATCAATTCGCTATGCAACGTGTAGGTGACGTAAAGCCAACAGATCCATTTACGCCGCTAATGGAATACAGCAAGATAGCCCTACATAACATTCATATGACAGATGCTATTACAATGAACCGCTCGCTGGAAGTAGCAGTGCGCGCAGCTAGCGAAGCACGACAAGAATTTGCAGGTAAGGGTACTAGCGGTATACAAAAGCTAGCTGACAGAGTAGACGCCCTGCATAATTCGGCTGCTTCTGGTAAGGTCGATGCCGAAGAGCTAACGCAAGTAAGAAATAAACTATACGGATTAGAACGCGCAATTGGTCGAAAAATAGACGGTATACAAGAACTCAGTCGTCTAGTTAAAAAAGCTGACAAGTTTGGTGTAGAGAAACTAGACGCAAAAGATATAAATGGTCTAAAAGAAACCACCAACAATATGTCTGAAAGTCTAGATAAGATGCTTAATGACGTAAACTTTATGAAGCTGATGTCTGATAGCGCAAACGGACTGACTCAATTTGTCGGATTTGTCCAAGAACACGCAAACCGACTAGCTGGAAAGACAGACCCATTCCAACGAGTCGTAAACGATACAGAGCCAAGTAAAATGCGAAAATTCGCAGATGCAACTGGTAGGGCATTGATGAAGCAGGCGGCACTATCTAAGATTGTCGGCAATATGAATTCAGTAGTAGCTCAAACGGCATCACTACCTGCTCTATTCTCTACAACCAACCCGAAAGCATTGATACAGGCATTCAAGCTAAAAAACCGTAAAGCTATATTACAGAAGTCTGATGCTCTAGCCCTAAGGTATGCAGATGATAACCTGACGGATGACACCAAGTTTGAAAAAACTATGAAAACTGCTGGTATTCCTATGGAAGTAGTTGAAAGAGGCGTTATTGAGTATACCTTCTTAGCTAAATATAATCAGGCAATCAATAATGGACTAAGTGACGCGGATGCAGTTAGATACGCAGAACGATTCATTAATGACACGGTAACCTTACGCGATCAGATAAGCACCCCACGGGCATATAATAGGCTATGGTCTGCATCATTCTTACAGTTCACGCGAGAAGTGACACAACAGAACCGTTATGTATGGAACCAGATGACTAATAAACAAAGAGTGGCACTTGCTGTTAATACGGCAATTGCATATAGTGCGATAGAAGCGCTAACTGGAAATAAGCCAGGAGTTGATCCATTAGGTACACTAATTGAGATTGTAGGCGACTGGCTAAGTGGTGGTGATGATGACGATAAAGACAATTCAGTACAAGCTAAACTAGAGCGTACGGTTCAAAAAGTAGCTGGTCAAGCAGTTACAGCCGCACCTATAGCTACAGCTATGGTTAATGCTGCAACGACAAAAGACGATCGCAAGAAGCTATTCGGCAAAGAGAGCAACTTAGGACGTTACGACGGTACAATACCAGTTGTTGATTTACCTCGTAAGTTGATTGACACTAAGGGCAAATTGGACGAGGCAGCTAAAGCACGTGAAGATGGTGATGACGATAAGGCAGAAGCAAAAACTAAAGACGCTATGTATAACATCCTAGGTCAATTGCCAGCAGGTAGCCAATTAAAGAAAACTATTCAGGGTATTGCGGCGGCTCACTCTGGCGAAGTAAAAGACGGCAAAGGTGAGACAAAGGTTGAGTTTGAAAAAGACAATCCATTCAATTTGGTGCAAGGTGCTCTATTCGGTAAAAACGCACTAATACCAGTGCAAGTAGAAGAAGGAAAGAATTCGTGGGTCAATCTATTTAAGACTGGCGGTCTAGTAGCTAACGCGTCTAGCGGCCTGCAAATAAACATGCCAGCCAACAATAACCCGCAACAAAAACAAGCAACGGATAATCAAATAGACCTACAGGGACTAAGCAAGAAAGAAGCCGCTTCAATTAAGAAGAAACTAAAGAAGGGCGACTATACATTCCAAGACGGACTACTAGTAAACAAGAATGGTAACGTAGAAAAAGGTGTATACAAAAAGCTTGCTCAATCTCAAGGACAAGGTGATGAAGCTTATCGCAACTGGATGAAGGCGTATGACATTGATAAAACATCAACTATTAAAAAAGAGTTCACTTCATTTAATGCAACATTAAACAAACTACAGAACGGTACAGAAAAGGTAGATAAAGCTAAAACTGCCGTCAATATGATGACTGGTAAATACAAAAACTTGCCAGACTGGGTAAAAGAGCGCTACTACAAAGAATCTGGATATACAAAGGATCAAATTGAGTACGGTGCAATGACATCTCATAACGAAGTAAGTCTGATGGATAATTACTGGCGTCAAAAGGCTCAAGAATCATCACACGAGGATCTAATACAAGAACTAGCTAATGGTCGACGAAAGAGTATTACAGGACAAATGTTTGCTAAAAATGGTGTAATCAATAAGCTACGCGCTGAGGGTTACATAACTAAACAGGAAGCACGCGCCCTTAATGCTACTCAGTTTGACACTGACGGCAATAAGATAACCAAAGATACCTCAGGCGGCTCTGGACGCTCAGGTAGTGGAAGAGGTAGAGGACGAAGAGGTGGTAGGTCAAGCGGCGGTGGTAGCACGTCTCCACTAGCTTCTGCAATCACTAAGAGTATGGGTCTAACATCTTCTGCACCAAAAGCTAACGAATCATCCGCAAAAAACACAAGTATAAACCAAATTGGACAAAACCTAATAAGCAAGACTAACACTCAAAAACAGATAACTAATACATTAAAAAAGTGGAATGGTGCAAGCACCAGTAAAAACACGCGAATCCGCATTAAGAAAGCATAATAGTGATAATTATGATATAATATAAGCAGAAAACAGCGTGACCTAAAGAACACCGAGCGTCTGGCAATAATAAGCCGGCTCCGTGTTTTTAATTTAGGAAAAACGCCATGAACACTACGCAACTTATATCGGCAGTCATGCTGAAAGCTACTGGTAAGGTGCGCAACCTACCAGAAACAGACAAGAAATACCAGAAAATACTAGGTATTGCTAACATGTATATCCCTGTGTGGCAAAGTGAACCTAATGTTGATTGGCAGTCTTTATATGACCCTAATTACGATATCGGAACACTATCGACGAATCAGGAATATGATATTGACTTTACTAAGGTTGCCAAGATAAGCAACGTATACGGCGACACTATAAAGGTCAAAAAAGACAATCAGATTAAAGAATACACTACAGTGCCACCAGAGCAAGCGGGAATGTATAAAGGGCAAGACTGCTGCACTATCTCTGGTAATAAGCTGGTGTTTATAGACCCTATACGAAGTGACGACCCAGTACTTGGAGGTCAAATAACAATACCTGTGTATTTACGCGCCCCACTGCTAGCAAGCCCAAGCGATATGGTCCCAGTAGACAATCCAATGTGGCTAGTGGTGATGTGTGCGGCTGAATATGCTCGCAACGACATTCTTTTACAGAACCAATATGGCAATCTCATCAATGAAGCCAACCAGCTAATGGAAAAAATGATAGAGAATAATGCTAGTCAAGCTAGATATGCACCTCTAAGTATGATTCCAGGAGTGTCTGACATATGCTAAAACCCCCTAGCAATACTAAAGCACCAAAAATACAGCGGCTGTCGGTTGAAGATTGGACAAACGGCGTGGTTACTGCATTTGATGATGGTCGCTCACCGCTAAGAGGCCTAAGGTCATCTGAGAATATGATATTGGATCAGGACTCTGTCATTACCGTGCGACATGGTACTGCTAAATATGGTCCCCAGCCACTAGGAACAGTCTTAGGTGAATTGGCTGAATTTCGTAGCACTACAAAAGACGGATCCGTAAACTGGCTAGCTTGTCTTCAAAGAATAAATGGCAAAACAAAGCTATGTATAGCTAAAGGTGAAGACCTAGCATGGCAAGTTGTAGAAGGTAAAGAATATCACGAATCCGCCCGCGGTCATTTCAAGCAAATACGCAACAATCTTCTAGTCATGAATGGAGAAGATACTCTTAGCTACTTGGATATACCAACAAAGAAGATAGTAGCATTTCAGAAAATATCAGATCCAGCAAAGCCAATACTAGATAAAAACGTAGGGCTAACTGGTACAGGATTTAAGGTATTTTATGCAGTTACTTTTAACTCTACTGTTGGTGAAACCGCAGGATCGCCTCTATTATCTCAAGCAATCTCTACCGACCGAGATATGTGGAACGGTGAAAAACATAACCTATCAGTCAAGCGTCCAGATAGTACAGAAGCTAAGTCGTGGAATATTTACTGTGGTGTTGGTGTTGACGGTGGCGGAGAGCCTACACTTTACCGTCTAGCTGCCGCACTGCCAATGGATCAGACAGTATTTGTAGATAATGGATCGCGTAGTCTAGACATGTCAGTACCTCTACCAAAAGACAATAACACGGCTGGTCCAAAAGCAACACGAGCTGATGTAGTCAATGGCCGTATATGGATGACTGGCGATAAAGACAATCAATTCTATGTATGGCGTGGTGGTGATTATGGTCATGAGTTAGATTTCTCACCTGGATATGGCGGTGGATATACGCCAGTAGGGAATGGTACCAAGGAAGTACCATTTGCAGTACGACCATATCGAGATGGTAAAGGAGACCCTAAAGTAACAGTCCTAGCTAACGGTACAAACGGTACTGGTAAACGATTCTATATTACACCAACAAACATTACTTACGGTGAGGATACCATTACAGTCTGGCAAGTACAAGAAGATACTGGTGCTGACGGTACAGATAGCCCTGATGCTGTAGTCATTTACAATAACGACCTATTATATCCAAGCCGTGGCGGATTTAATACTACAGGAACTCTACCACAATTACAGAACGTCCTATCTACAAGACGAATTACTAACACTATTCAAGATGCTATTAGCAACCTAAACAGTAAAGCTATAGAAAAAGCCGTAGGTCTAGCATTTGAAGGTCGCGTGTATTGGGCGCTACCTGTTGCTGCTGACTACAACAACCAGATATGGATTTATGATACCGACCGTAGGGGTGCGTGGATGAAACCGTGGAGTATTCGTGCTGACTGGATGACGCTGTATAACGATAACTCAGGTATAACTCACTTCTTAATAGTTCAAGGAAACAAGATAGTCGAGCTATCTAAGGG
>JABZJR010000035.1 GCA_015257705.1 Nanosynbacter sp. | reverse complement strand
TCCACAAACCGCGCTCTTTCGCCATTTCACGAACTTCCGCCTTAGTAAAATCACCCAACGGAAATATGGTTTTTGATAAAGCCTCGGAAGTCACTCGATATAAGAAGTAGGTTTGGTCTTTATTATCATCACGAGCGCGTAACAATTTAGCTGACGAAGACGATTCATGAACAACACGCGCATAATGTCCTGTCGCGATATAATCCGCTCCAGCCGCCAACGAAGCCTCCAAAAATATCTTAAACTTCACTTCTTGATTACACATAATATCTGGGTTTGGCGTGCGACCCGCTTGATATTCGCGAATCATGTAATCGACAACGTTTTGCTTATATTCTTTCTGGAAATCAAAAACTCGAAAATCAATACCCAGGCCAACCGCTACACGCTTGGCGTCAGCAACATCTTCCGCCCACGGACAATGCATTCCAGGAAGATCTTCAGACCAGTTTTTCATATAAACACCCGTTACATCGTAACCCTGCTCAACCAAAAGTGCTGCGGCAACAGAGGAATCCACACCGCCCGACATTCCAACAAAAACTTTTTTACTCATCTAGACAACCCCATAGCAAATAGCCCAATTCTCATTAATTCACCCATTGCCAGCCACCAACCCCACGGCGTCAACCACCACCACGAGCTCCAGTTTTTATCAGAAGCAACTGGATGGCTTCGAATCTTCACATCGTTAAACTGTGCTGAAAATTCGAGTTGCGCCCGACGCATATGATAACCACTCGTCACCAGAATCACATCTTCAATTTTTCGCGAATCGACAATTTTCTTCACTTCAGTGGCGTTTTGTCTGGTCGTTTCGGAAGACTCGTCCATAACAATGGCTTTCTCAGGAACGCCGCTGTTAATCGCTCGCTGGTACATAGCCTTAGCGTTGGACGGGCCAGTTTTATCGGCCGCCGCGCCAGACACAACAATCAACGGCGCCCAACCTTCTTTATACAGTTTAATAGCCTCGTCAGTTCGCGCATTCGTATCGCCACCGCTGACAACAACTATCGCATCAGCCTTACGGCAATCACCCTCGCCCACGCCTTGACATTTTCCCAAATCATTCGGCGACAAATATGCGCTAAGCCCAAAAATCACCAAAGCAGCAAAAATAATCAAGCCAACTAGTTTATGAATCATCGACGAGCCCTCTTCATTTCCGCTTGCACAGCCTCAATGATAAATTCGCCAGCTCGCTTTATATTCTCATCATTATTCAACTTGCCTAAGGTAAGCCTTAGACTTCCGTCAATCTCTGATTCGCTCAGACCAACACTCGCTAACACATGAGAACGCGTTCCAGAATTAGCCGCGCAAGCACTACCCGTAGCCACTAAAACTCCACGAGATTCTAATAAAAACACCAATCTTTCAGCATCAACTCCAGGAAATGATATATTCAAAAAACTCACCAAACTTTTTTTCATATCTGATGATATCAACATATCAGGAAAAGCCTGCCTCAAATCTTTTACCAAATTTTCTCGTAGTTTTCGCAGTCGCTTCACTTCGGCAGAACGTCGTTTTTGTGCCAATTCCAAAGCAGTCGCAAACCCAACCACGCCAGCAACATTTTCAGTTCCGCTGCGCAACCCCAATTCTTGACCACCGCCAAAAATATTAGCTTTCAGCGTAACGCCAGGTCGCACCCACAGTAAACCAACTTGCTTTGGACCATAAACTTTTGCCGCAGATAATGTCAATAGATCAACGCCCAGCCTTTTAATTTTCACATCAATTAAAGCCGCCGCCTGCGAAGCGTCAGTATGAAAAATCAACGGTAAAGGTTCGCCATTTTCTTGACGCCTGAGCCGCTCAGCTTTTACAATTTCCGCAATTTCTTCAATCGGCTGAATATAGCCCAGCTCGTGGTTTACTAGCGCAACACTAACAAATCCAACATCTGGCGTTAACATTTTTTTAACCGTGTTCGGGTCTATTCGTCCATTTTTCGTTGGCGGAATTAGCTTCACTTCCGAACGCGCTTTTGCGGAATTAATCACCGAGTCATGCTCAATTGCCGAAATTAAACTTACGCCATTTGCCGCATTGAACGCCAAATTGACAGACTCAGTTGCTCCAGCTGTCATTATCAATTCATCAGCCATCACACCCAAGCAGCGCGCCAATCGAGCCTTCGCGTCTTGATATTCACGCTTTGTAAATATTGCTGGAGCGTACGGACTAGACGGATTGAAAAACTTTTCAGAAAAATATGGCAACATCGCCTCAATCACCAACGGATCCATTGGCGTAGCAGCAGCATGATCAAGATAGATATAGTCTTTATTCACTTTTTTATTATATCAAAGCGACCGACCGGTTTGCGGATCTTTCTTATATAATTGCCGAGAAACTCGCTCGTAATATTCCTTAGTTGCCAAGACAAAATTCTGAAGCTCATCGCCCTCCAAGTAACTATAGCGATAATTCGGCTGAATCTTCAAAATTCCCTTTGCCTGAACTTCATAGCGCGTCGTCAATTCCTGCCGACCACCCTTGCCGTCAGCAACTTCTTCGTACCAAATCCAGGTATCTTTATCTAAATTAAAAAATTCTCGTCGCGCAACATACGCCGGCTTCTCGCCAAAAATTGTTGCGCCAATCTCACTTTCCAATTGGATTAGTTCGCGCTCGGTAAATTTCTTTAATGGACGATCTTTTTTACGGAATTTCAACAAAGACACCGCGTCGCTATCATCAGCAAAAACCAAACTTCGTACTTTTTTCAAAAACTTAGTCACTTATTGCACCTCGTTAGCTTTAGTTTTTCGAAGATCTGTTAACATATAGCCAATTTCTTTCACAGACTCAACAGGATCGGTAGGCTTCTCATTTTCACCAAGCACCTGTTTACAAAAATCGACCGCCTCGTTATTAGGGATATTCGTTTTAAGATTATTTACGTCAAACGCAGTCTTCCCCAATTCAGGGCTTACTTTAGAATTGCTACCGCGCTGCTCGGCGTCAGAAAAAATAGCAGCAAGTTTTTCGCGAGCTATTTTAATTTCAGGTGTTTTCGTAACACGTTCCGGCGTACTATTCATTTTCTCCACTTTCAAATGCCAAAAAGTTCTTTTGTGTTGTGAAGAGTAGCTTGGCTTAAAACATCAAAATCAATATTTCTCTGCTTTGCCCAATATTCAGCCACCAATCTCACATATTCTGGCTTGTTTATATTACCACGAAACGGCGCTGGTGTCAAGAACGGCGCGTCAGTTTCTAGTAATAATCGCTCCAGCGGGATTGAAGCGAACAATTCTTTCTGCAATTGATCCTTTGTGAATGTACTAATTCCATTAAGTCCAACGTACAAATTTCGCGAAAAACCCTTTTCCAAATTATCACGCGTATCTGTAAAACTATGCAGTACGCCGCGAAGCCTGTGAAAATTGTCAAAAATTGGCCAAAAATCATCCCAAACTGACGGCTGATCCTTCGCACCATCGCGAACATGAAAACTTACCGGCAAATCGTAATCAACCGCCATTTGAAGTTGCGCTTCCAAGCCCTCAATTTGCGTTTCCCGTGGACTGTTATTGTAATAATAATCAAGCCCAATTTCACCAATTGCCACAATCGGAGAATTTTCCGTCTTATTCTCCAGCAAAGTTCTGACATCTTCCCAACCATCTTTCGTATCGTGCGGATGAACACCAATTGCCACCCAAGTAAACTCATGATTCGCGGCAAATTCCACGGCTTGGCTGCTACTTCGCTGGTCAGTGCCGACACAAATCATGCCAATATTCGCCTCGACCGTTTCTTTGTAAAATTGCTCGCGATTGTCCGTAAAAAATTCCGTATCATGCAAATGACAATGCGAATCTATCAGACGTAAACCCTCGGTCATACTTTTCTTATCCGCTTTAATCATAAACTATTTAACCTGAGATTCTGTTTTCGGAGCGCGTGGATCTGGCGTGTGAATATATTTGCGCGGGAACAAAGGCGTCAATTCTGACGGCACGACACCACTAGCAAACATATCATGAATTTTCTCGGCAGTTTGCGGCATAAATGGACGAAGCATGTCAGACACTTGCAACAATGTGCCGCAAGCATGCGCCAAAATCTCACTCAAATGCGACTCTGCTTCTGGATCTTTATCACGATTTTTAGCAACTTGCCAAGGCTGAACTCGCTCAATATATTGATTCAAAGAGCGAACAATTAGCCAAATTTCGTCCATTGCTTGGTCAAACATATAGCTTTCCATCGCCTGACGATACGGTCCCATATCGTGCTCTGATTGTGGAGCATCACCAATAACGCCCGCTTGATAACTCTGCACCATTTTAGCGACTCGCTGAACCAAATTGCCCAAATCATTGCCAAGCTCACCATTATACGCAGCTTCAAACTTTTCCCAAGTAAAGTCGCCGTCATCTTGCGTTGGTACGTGGCGCAAGAAATAATATCGGAACGCCTCAGCGCCGTAATCTGGAATAATATCAGTCGGGCCAACACCATTTCCAAGACTCTTTGACATTTTCATTCCGCCAGAATTGATAAATCCATGAACAAGTAGAACCTTCGGAAGCGGTAAATCTAGCGCCATGAGCATTGCTGGCCAAATACCAGCGTGGAAGCGTAGAATGTCCTTGCCAATGACTTGCACGTCAGCCGGCCAAAAAGATTGCCACTCTTCTGGACGATCAGGATAACCAATAACCGTAATGTAATTACTCAGGGCATCTAGCCAAACGTACATAACTTGATTATCATCACCAGGAACCGGCACGCCCCAGCTAAGATTTTTACGCGGACGAGAAACCGACACATCTTTCAAGCCATCTTTCATCAATTCCAAAAACTCTTTTTTACGGAATTCAGGCACGATTCTCATTTTATTTGACTCAATCGCCTGACGAATATCGTCCGAAAAAGCACTGGTCTTGAAATAGTAATTTTCCTCACTCAAACGCTGATACGGAGTTTGGTGATCTGAGCAAACTCCATTATTATCGGCAGCTTCTTTATCGGTAACGAAAGCTTCGCACCCCTGACAATACCAGCCTTCATACGAACCTTTGTAAATATAGCCAGCCTCAACGAGTTTCTGCCAAATATACTGCACCGCAGCAACGTGATGCGCGTCAGTTGTTCGAATAAAATCCGTCACTGAAATATTCAGCTCATCAATCATCTTCTTAAAATTGACGTGCGTTTGATCGACGTATTCTTGAGGAGTTTGATTTTGGCTAGCGGCTTTGGCGGCAATTTTATTGCCATGTTCATCTACGCCGGCTTGAAAACGAACTTCACGTCCGTTCTGCCTGGAATATCGCGCCCACACGTCTGCCAACATATAATCCATAGCATGTCCAATGTGCGGCAAGCCGTTTACGTAAGGAATAGCGGTAGTGATGTAAGCGTGTTTCTTAGTCATAGGTAAATTATAGCAAATTTAACAGATCATGACCAATGATAAAGGGCGCTAATTGATGTGATATAATTATAATCACAATTTATTAGGAGGGGAGTTATGAACAAACTCATAAAAAACTTAACCGTAGCCGCAGCTATTAGCATTGCTATAATCGGCGTCTACACACCAGTAACAGCAAGCGCCAACGGAGGGAGCTGGCAGAGGGATTCAGTTGGATGGTGGTATAAAAATTCCAATGGAAGTTACCCAAAGAATGATTGGCAACGAATAGATGGCAAATGGTATTACTTTGATGGACGCGGATATATCATTCACAGTAAATGGGAATATATAAACGGACATTGGTACTATTTCAACACTAGCGGTCACATGCTGTCCAATCAATGGGTCGGCGACTACTATGTCGGTAAAGATGGCGACATGTTAAAGAATGCTGTTACGCCAGACAACTATGTAGTTGGAAGCGACGGAAAATGGGACAAGAGATTTTCGAGAGAGCTAGCAGAAAAAGCAAGACTATATCTTAACCCAACCGGATCCAATATCTCTAAGAGGACTACAGCTGAATTGTTCTCACAAAGCCATAAGACTAATTACGACACAGTCATCGCACTAATGGACGTGCTCTATCCAAATTACAACTATGTAAATAATGCGAAGCTGAGTGCCAAGACACTAATGGAGGCCATTGATGTCAAGCACTGCGGTGACCGGCACGACTGTGTGTTCTCTAAAAATATGCTTATAGATCATTTAGTCTATAATAAATTCACCAAGGAAGAGGCGGAAAAGGCAATT
The DNA here is from genome assembly GCA_015257705.1 of Nanosynbacter sp. Lineage (GTDB taxonomy): Bacteria > Patescibacteriota > Saccharimonadia > Saccharimonadales > Saccharimonadaceae > Nanosynbacter. The sequence continues at coordinate 741 of JABZJR010000035.1, read as the reverse complement.
AACGAGCTCGGTAGCGAGATTGATCTACCTAAGTATTTTCAGGATCAAGCTATAACTTATCTAAAAAGACTTCACAAGTATAAATTATCCAACAATCAGTACCTATCGAGGGCAGCATATGAAGATAATCTCATTCTATACAGAAAGTTCACTAAGGAAGAAGCTAAAAAAGCTCTTGATACCATAAAAATTGATTATATATATCAAGCTCAACAAGAAGCTAAAAAACTTTTATTGAAAGAAACCGGAGATTCAAGACGTAATATTATATATCTACTAGTGCATGGTGGGAAATTTACTAAGGAAGAGGCAGAAAAAGGAGTCGATCTCCTAAATCATGATTTTAAAGTAAACCTACGTAGAGCTATAGAATATCACTGCATTGAGAGTGACTACAACAAAGATAAAGGATATGTGTGGTATCCTTGGCATTCTAAGCAACATTTAATTGAAGTACTGAGCGACCCTAATGGTATTGAAGGATTTGAAAGGTCGGACGTAGAGGAGGTTATCGAAGAATATAACATCAACTACACCGAGCGAGCAAAGCTACGTGCAATGGACATCCTGAAGAACGGAAAATACAGCAGAAGCAACTTGGAAAAAACTCTTATCGACCAGTGGAAGTTCACCAAGGAAGAAGCTACCAACGCCGTTAAGGATTTAAAACACGAAAATCTGATTGATTAATTAACCTTTAGTCACAAAAGCGACTCAATTTAAATGCATTGAGTCGCTTTT
>JABZJR010000034.1 GCA_015257705.1 Nanosynbacter sp. | reverse complement strand
TCAATAAAAAATTACCACCTCATCACGGGGTGGTAATTTTATGTAGCCATAGGTTAGCGTAGAATGAATAGTCCTGCGGCAACTAATGCTAGGGTGGCGATAACACCTAAGAAGGCATTAAATCCTGTGTTTGCGAGTAGTCCGCTTACAGCATCCTGAGGCTTATTAGCTGGATTATGAGCGGCAGCTGATGGATTTCCAGGTTGTGGCTGCGGCTGTGGCTGAGGCTGTGGTTGCACCGCCCTAGGGATTGCTGATGTGTCAACAGCCAGAGTACCACTGAACGTAGCTGAAATTGCTCCGATTGTTACGCTTCTGGTCCAAGGAGCATTCAGGATAGGAGATGCTCCGCTGGCTGGTAGTGATAGTAGCTGAATATTTCCAGGAGTTGCTGTGTCGTTGACGACTTCCGCTGAGTTGGTTACAGAAACCGTGTTTCCTACCAAATCCTTCAGCGGTGAAGCGAATGATTTGTCGTTAGGCTTAACACTAACTCGCTGATTTTCAAGACGTAGGGAAGTCAGGGATGTTAATCCAGCTAGCGGACTTATATCGGCGAAGCAGTTATTTCTTAAGGATAGAATTTTTAGAGAAGTTAGACCAGATAGTGGGCTTAGGTCTGAGATATAGTTGTTGTTTAACAACAAGTTCTGAAGATTCTTAGCAGCTTCTATTCCGGTTAGGTCGTAAATGTTTGAGTAACTTAGGTTAAGATCTGTCAATCTTTCCAACTCTACGTCAGTAATTTTTTGATCGTCTTTACGATTAGTGCTAAATACTGTTGACAGTCTGTCATTAAGCAACTTGCGCAGTTGTGTGTCCTTGACTTCAACCTCTTTGGGTTTTCGCATCTCGTACACGCGGACGTAGTCGACTGACATAGTTGCCGGGAAGCCCTCTCCATTTGCAGCTCCTACTGAGTTGATAGGATCATCCCATGGTGAATCAATGTAATTGCCGCCAATGGCTAGGTTTAGTCGCAAGAAGAAGTTCTGATCAAAGGGTCCATTAGGACTTCCTGTGGAGTTTGAATTCTTAAATTCGGTAATTGTGTGATGCCATTCTCCGTCAATGAAGTATTCAAGTTTTCCTTCAGTCCATTTTACGCCGTACGTGTGCCACTCTGTAGTGTCATTATTAGTACCGAACTTACTTGGTGGAATAACGCCTTGGAGGTTTCTGTGACTCCCAGCTTGACCGGTCGGCGTATTCTTGTCTCGCCAGTGTGCGTCAGAAGCAGCGAATTGGCGATTAGAGCCTTTTGCCTCTACGATGTCGATTTCGCCCCAATCAGGCCAACCAGGACCGTACGGAGAGTTATTAGGACTCATCCAAAAACCAGGCCAAGTACTCTTATTCTTTGGCATTTTTATGCGAGCTTCAATGTAGCCATATTTAAAATATGCCTTATTTTTCGTCTGTACGAATCCGGAAGTGAAGTTGCCAGTTTTAGTGTTACCGCCAGTACAGGTTGCTCCTGGTTTGTATAGTCCAATTAGATTTAAGCTACCGCCACTGACATTGATGTTTTCATCTGATCTCGTGTAGCAGTTTCGAACTTGTTGACCTTCGTCTCCCCATCCGCCATTAAGAGCTGTCCATTTGGTTCCATCTAGTGAATTTCCGTCAAACTCGTCACGCCAAACAGGTTCTGGATTCCAGTTTTCACTATCTGTTGGCGGATATGGACTCCCTGCACCTTTGGCATTGTCCATTGGCAGGGTAAATAACGCCCCACCAACAACAATACCGACAGCCATTACCGCAGTTACTATTTTAACTTTTGTATTTAAAAAACGTCTTTTTATTAACATTTTTTGTTTTCTCCCAAATATTTTTTATCCATCGCTAGTGTAACAATAAGCGGAATAAAAGTAAAGAATATTATGTAGTTATTTTAACAACAGAGCTGTGGAGACGCTGAATACTGAGGTTTTAAGCTGAAATAAAAAAATTGCCACCCCGTAATGAGATGACAATTTTTCTGTAAACGCCTAAGCTAATTAGCGATTAATCGTTAGGTTTATCGACTTTAGGGATTTGATGTTAGAAACCGCTCTTAGGTCGAAGACAGAGCTGTTCTTAAGAGATAAGGTCTTAAGGTTTTTAGCTGCCTCTAATCCTGTTAGATCGTGAATCTTATCTGCTTCTGACGCGTTGTCGGCTGCATCCAAGTTAAGGTCTGTCAATTTTTCTAACTCTACGTCAGCAATTTTTTGATCGTCTTTACGATTAGTACTAAGTACTGTTGACAATTTTTTATTAAGTTGAGTGCGCAAATTGTTATCTGGCACGTTTATTTCCTTAGCTGTTCGTCTTTCGTATACGCGGACGTAATCGATTGACATAGTTGCCGGGAATGACTTTGGATATTTAGCTAAGGCGTTGTAAGCGTTTGACCATTTACCGCCTTTACCATCAATGTAGTCACCGCCAATTGCTAAGTTAAGTCGTAGGAAGAATGGTTGATCAAACGGACCATAAGGTGTGTTTGCTGCGTTTGGCTGATCGAATCCGTTGACGGTGTGAAACTTTACGCCATCAATGTAATATTCCAATTTTCCTTCAGTCCATTTTACGCCGTAAGTGTGCCACTGAGTGGTATCTTTGAATCCAGCTGGCAAATCCTTGCCTTGGGCATGTTTCTTATTGTATTTTGAAAGTCCCCAGTGAGCGTCTGCTGCCGCGTAATCTAAGTTAGAACCTTTAGTTTCTACGATGTCAATTTCACCACTGCGAGGCCAGTCTCCATACTCCTTCGTTGCAGGACTCATCCAAAAACCAGGCCAGGTACTCTTATTATTTGGCATTTTTATACGCGCCTCGATGTAGCCGTAAGTCCAAAATTTTTTACCTTTTGTCTCTACGAATCCAGAGGTGAAGTTGCCGCTTTTTTCATTTCCTGTGCAGCGCGCGCCAGGCTTGTATAGTCCGACTAAGTTTAGACTGCCGTTTTTAACATTCACATTTTCTTCACTTCTACTGTAGCAACTCTGGACGTTATTAGCGCTCCATCCGCTGCCGTATATATTCCAAGAATCTTTATCTAACGATGTGCCATTAAACTCATCACGCCAAACAGGTTCTGTGTTCCAGTGAGTACTATCATTTAATGGATAATCATCGCTGACGACACTCTTAGCTTGTCCAGTTGGCAAGGTAAGTAGCGACCCGCCAATGAATAGTCCAGCGGCTATTACTCCAGTTAATATTTTAACTTTTGTATTTAAAAAGCGTTTTCTTATTAACATACACTCCCCTTAAATTTATGTTAGACACCAATTATAACAACAAGCGCAATAAAAATAAAAGTAGATTGGTCAATTTAACAACAAACCTATGGCGAATGATGGCAGTGAAGGTTATCGAACTGCTTCCTGATGATTATGATGTTATAATTTATACATGGAAACATTGCCAGATCACGATAAATTATTAACCGACAGAGCCTTGCAATGTGCGGCGACGGAGCTGAACGTTGATTTATCTGAATTACGGATCACGCCAGTAAGTGGCGGCTTTTCGCTTAATCGTCGAGCATTAGTGTCGTCTGGCGATCGAACGATTTTCGTTAAAGAAGTTGATGCTAATTTATTGTCGGATGAGGGTGAGCGGGAATTAGGCTGGCTAAAAAAAGATTATGCAGTAACGCGTTTGTTACAGAAAACTTATCCGCAATATGTTGCTGATTGGACTGAATTGGCTGATGACGGTTACGTGTTGATGACGAGCAGTTACGCTTCGTCAGATGGGTGGTTGTGGCAACCTCCGACGGATAACTCTGTCGCGGAACGTTATATTTCGACGGTGATAACCGCGGTTCGAGAGTTGGAAAAAATAAAATTGCCGCAGGAGCTAATTGAAGAATTGCAACTACAACCGTTTGTGGCGAGAGAGCTTGGCTTAGATGATGGGATTGATCAGATTATTGCTGACGCTGATATTCGTCGTCTGTTGATTGATAATTATCAAAAACTATTGCCAAATCAGTTGGAGATTAATCAGCAGCGTTGTCAGGCTATAATTGAGCTATTAGAAAAGCGCGATGAGTTGATTGATATTTCGGTGCGCGCTAAAGAATTTGCCAAGCAGACGGAAGATTGCTTTAATCATTCGGATGTTCGTAGTGACAATTTGGCATTTAATCCGCAAACTGGCGAGTTGAAGTTGGTTGACTGGAACTGGGCTTCTTATGCACCCCGGGGATCTGGTGCGACAGAATTTCTGGTTGATATGGCGCGCCATGGTCATGACGTAACGCCGTGGCTGGGTGAGTTGAACGTGGAAATGCTGGCGTCATTTGTCGGATTTTTCCTTATACGTAGCCTCAAGCCACCACTCAAGCCGGGTGATAATCTTCGTCAAATGCAGGCGCTATCAGCGGCTGTTGCTTACGATTTACTGGAGCGTATGTGACGGCCTCTCATCCGCTAATCATTCTCCGCGGTAATTCTGGTTGTGGCAAAACCAGCACGGCGCGCTTACTCCAGTGTCAACTAGGTTGCGGCACAATGTTAGTGTCACAGGATGTGGTGCGCCGGGAAATACTGCACGTGAAAGATAGCGAAGGCAATCCGGCGATTCAGCTGATTTACGATCTATGCATGTATGGCAATAATGTTGGTTATACGGTGATTTTGGAGGGTATTTTGAGTAATAAAAAATACGGCGCGATGCTGTGCCGGCTGTTGGATGATTTTCAGGGTGAAAAACTGATTTATTATTTTGACGTATCGTTTGAGGAAACGGTGCGCCGCCACGCTACCAAGCCAAACGCTCATGAATTTGGCGAATCAGAAATGCACCAGTGGTGGAAAGATCAAGATGTTTTGAATGTACCGGGCGAGCAGCGAATCGGTGAACAGCTGTCTCAGGCAGAAATTGTCGATCTGATTCACCGCGACGTTTTGGCATTATCAGAGGGAGCAAATGCTTCCGCACTTCGCATGTAAATAATACAATGTACTTTCATTGACAGACGCTATATATCGCGTGTATATTCAATATTAAGCACTACATATGGTGTTTTAGAAAATAAATAACGTTTTTTGCAACATGTACCCACTGGAGAGGTTGGGCTAGTTTGCTATTTTTATAAACAAGGAGGGGTAATGTATAAATCAATTAAAAAACGCGATGGTCGAACTGCTAAATTTGATCGGAAAAAAATTGAAAAGGCAATTGAAAAGGCAGGGTTGGAAACTGGCGAATTTGACGCCGCTCAAGCAGTTGAATTGACCGACAAGGTTTTGGGAGTTTTGGAAACTCGTAACCAAAAGCGTCTACCAAGCGTTGAAGATATTCAGGACATTGTTGAGGATGCGTTGATTGACTCTAAGTTTAAGAAGACTGCAAAGGCGTACATTATTTACCGTGATCAGCATAAAAAATTGCGCGAAATTACCTCTAATGCACACGTTGATTTGATTGATAAATATCTGGAAAATTTGGACTGGAAAGTTAATGAAAACTCTAATATGGGCTACAGCTTGCAGGGTTTGAACAACTATGTTTCGGCGGAAATTACGAAGACTTACTGGCTGGATAAGATTTATACATCGAAAATTGGACAAGCTCATAAAGAAGGCGACTTGCATATTCACGACCTTAACTTGCTAAGCGTTTATTGTGTTGGTTGGGATTTGCCTGACTTATTACAAGAAGGATTTACTGGCGTTGCTGGTAAGGTTGCCTCTAAGCCAGCTAAGCATTTCCGATCAGCGCTCGGTCAAGTCGTAAACTTCTTTTATACATTACAGGGCGAAGCGGCTGGTGCGCAGGCTTTCTCTGATTTTGACACACTATTAGCGCCGTTTATTCGTGCCGACAAATTGAGCTATGAAGAAGTAAAACAGGCTATTCAAGAATTCGTCTTTAATGTTAACGTGCCGACTCGCGTTGGTTTCCAGACGCCGTTTACCAACATTACACTTGACCTTGAATGTCCAAAACACATGGCAGATAATCCAGTGATTATTGGTGGCGAAATGCAGGACACAACTTATGGCGAATATCAAGAAGAAATGAATATGCTAAATAAGGCGCTGTTGGAGGTTCTTTCTGAGGGCGACGCTAATGGTCGAGTCTTTACGTTCCCAATCCCAACGGTTAATATCACCAAGGATTTCAATTGGGATAATCCGGTGATTGAAAGTTTGTGGGAAGCTAGCGCTAAATACGGCATTCCGTACTTCTCAAACTTCATTAATTCCGACATGGATCCAGAAGATGCGCGCTCGATGTGCTGTCGATTGCGCATTGATAATCGTCAATTGGAATATCGTGGTGGCGGCTTGTTCGGCTCAAATCCAATGACTGGTTCGGTCGGTGTGGTAACGATAAACTTGCCGCGACTGGCGCTAAAATCCAAGAACGAAAAAGAGTTCTTTAAGGGGTTGGCTGAACTTATGGATATGGCAAAAGACAGTCTGGAAACCAAGCGTAAAGTTTTGGAGCGATTGACCGACGCTAATTTGTATCCGTACACCAAGTTTTATTTGCGAAACATTAAACAGCGTTTCAATCAATATTGGAAGAACCATTTTTCGACCATCGGTTTAATTGGTACGAACGAGGCGGCGCTTAATTTACTGGGCGTTGATATTGGCACGGAAAAAGGTAAGGCTTTTGCTGAGAAGACGCTTGATTTTATGCGCGATCGCTTGGTGGAATATCAGAAGGAAACTGGCAATAATTACAATCTTGAGGCAACACCAGCTGAAGGTACGACGTATCGATTGGCGCAACTTGATAAAGCCAGCTTCCCAGATCGAGCGCACTTTGCCAACGGAATTGGCGCGGAAGTTAAATGTCCGTTCTACACCAACTCTAGTCATTTGCCAGTTAATTACACGGACGATTTGTTTGAGTTGATGGATCTTCAGGACAATTTGCAAACCAAGTACACGGGCGGCACGGTGATTCACTTCTTCTTGGGCGAGCGTATGGACGATCCGCAAACTTTGAAAAAATTGGTGAAAACGATTTGCGAAAATTACAAATTGCCATACTTTACGTTCAGTCCAAGCTTCTCAATTTGTAAGAATCACGGCTATATTGTTGGTGAGCATCCAGAATGTCCAAAGTGTGGCGAAGCGACTGAAGTTTACTCACGCGTGGTTGGTTTCTTGCGTCCAGTTTCTCAATGGAATAAGGGCAAGCAAGCGGAATTTGAAATGAGGGAACATTATGACAATGCCGCCGAACACCAGCGACTTAGCGC
>JABZJR010000033.1 GCA_015257705.1 Nanosynbacter sp. | reverse complement strand
TTTTTTGCTAGCTTATTTGACTGTTCTTTGGCTGACTTTTTCACTCTTTTTTACCTTCTTCTTTGAGAAAAATTTTGAGAAAAATCCGCTCTTTGAAGCGAAGTTTTTGGCTAATTCCACGCCAATTGAAACCGTACTTACGATTCCATTCAGATTAGCAATTCGCTGGCTTATCGCCTCCACGTTTTGCTGAGTTTGGCGAATTTGACGCGTTAACTTGATGATAGAAATTGTCATAGCGATCATCATGATGACAAAAATCACCATCAAAACCAATAGAATAATAAGCAACCCGTTCATGCTATTTATTATACATTATTTTAGACGATCCGCCAGATGAGCGCGTAATTTATCACCGAAGTTAGGGTCGCGCAATCCAAAGTCGATCACCGTTTTTAGATATTCCAATTTGTCGCCAGTGTCGTAATAAGTGCCATTCGTAATCTCTACGCCGTAAAAATCAAATCCGTCGTCAATCATTTGTTGCATAATTGGCTGAATTGTAAACTCTCCATTGCCGTCAAATTCTTCCTTGGCTTTGTCTAGATAGCCGAAAATTTCTCCCGGAAGCAAATAGCTACTAACGCTTGCCAAATCTGACGGCGCATTATCCTTACCCGGCTTCTCAACAATATTCGTCATTTTTATAACGCCGTCTTTCACTCCTTGACCATTAATGACTCCATAACGATCAAACTCCGCGTCATCGGTGATTTTCTTACACGACAGAACCGCTCCGTCTAGGCTTTCTGACGCCTCAATCATCTGCTTGAAACGACTTGGACTAGCCGCGATAAAGTCATCCGCAAACGTGTAAATCACAGGCTCGTCATGATGAATCAAATGCGAAGCACAAGCCAAAGGCGTTGCGTTGCCGTACGGACCTTTCTGGCGAATATAAATAAAGTTCGCCATCTCAGCCAAATTTTGCACCGCGTCAATGAACGGGTGTTTTTTAGGACCGCCAGCGCGCAAATTAGCCAAAAGTTCTTCATTCGGCTCGTCAAAATGGTCCTCGATTGCTCGCTTATTCGCGCTACCGATAATGATAATGTCTTTAATGCCAGCTTCAACCAATTCCTCGACAACGTATTGAATAATCGGCTTATCAATCAGCGGCAGCATTTCCTTTGGCATAGCTTTGGTTTGCGGCAAAAATCGCGTACCAAAACCGGCAGCGGCGATGATAGCTTTAGTTGGTTTTCTCATATTTCAGCTCCTATTCCCTATTATTTCAGCAATTCTAAAGTTTTTCGCGAATCAGTTTTTGCGCAAGGCTTGGGTTGGCTTGACCCTTAGACTTCTTCATAACTTGCCCAACCAAATAGCCAATAGCCTTATCTTTTCCAGCCTTAATGTCGGCAATTGACGCCGCCGAAGCTGGATCATTCAAAACCTCGTCAACGATTGCAGCAATCGCCGATTCGTCAGAAACCTGCAACAAATTCTTCTCTTCGGCAAGCTTACGCGGATTTTTCGCGCCAGCCAGAAGCTCATTAAATAACTCCTTCGCATTCGTGCTGGAAACTTCAGACTTCTCTGTCATTTCAGCCAATTCTATTAAATCATCAACCGCTACGCGTGTAGATTCACTGTCCGTTTGCGCGTCACTTTCATCAGAAGCCGTCAATGCACTCGCAAACCAATGCGCGACTCGCTTAGCGGAAGCCTCGCCAGACTTTTCCTGAACTTCCAATGTAATCTGGGCGTAATCCTGATTAGATAAAAGCGAATTGATAACAGATTTATCCAAGTTTAGCGCGCTCCATTTTTCCCTATATTCGCCCGGAAGCATCGGCACCTTGGACTGAATTTCAGCAATCACCTCGTCAGTCAACACAACTGGCGGAATATCTGGATCTGGCATATAGCGATAATCCTGCGCGTCTTCCTTTGACCTCTGAGAAATAGTTATCTGCTTGTCATCATTCCATCCTCTGGTTTCCTGAACAACTTCTTCGCCACGCTCCAAGATATCGACTTGACGCTTAAACTCGTACTCAGCAGCCCTTTCAACGCTGCGGAAGGAATTGAGATTCTTAATTTCTGCGCGCTTTCCAAGCTCCGTTGCACCCCTTTTTGCCACCGAAATATTAACGTCAAATCGCATATTTCCGTGATACAAATTACCGTAAGTCACGCCCGCGTAAACCATCAATTTATGAAGTTCCGAAACGTAAGCCTTGGCCTCCTCGGCCGAATGCATATCTGGCTCAGAAACAATCTCAATCAGCGGCGTGCCAGCGCGGTTAAGATCGACCAACGAATAGCCGTCGTGATGTGTCAATTTACCAGCATCTTCCTCCATGTGAGCATGATCAATTCGCACGCGTTTCAAAGAACCATCTTCCAATGGCGCATCGACATATCCAGCCAGAATTATCGGGTTATACATCTGTGAAGTCTGATAGCCCTTTGGCAAATCTGGATAAAAATAATGCTTTCGATCAAATCGGCTAACGTGTGCAATCGGCGAATTCAAAGCTTTTCCAGCGCGAACCGCCAACTCAACAGCGTGCTTGTTCAAAACTGGCAACATCCCCGGCAAACCAAAATCAATCTGATGCGTCTTAGTATTCGGCTCAGCGTCACGAGCGTCATTGTCGGCCGGACTAAATAGCTTGGTTTTCGTCGCCAGCTGAACGTGACATTCGATACCAATTGTCATTTCATAATCGTCATATACACTCATTATAATGCTCCCAAATCTTTTAATGCCTGTTCAAAACTCGCCATAGCTCGACGAAAACTCTGCGCCGTTACCGTTACACTGGTTTCGTGAGCAATTTGATTACGCAATTTATGTGCCGCCCAAAGCCCATTTTCATCGCTCCAATATCCCTTGCGAGATTTCATACGTTCGCCCATCGTTTCGCCAGCCACGCCGCAGTCGCGCATAGCTTTGTCCAGCAACTTGTCCGCCTTCATTATCGCCATCTGCATGCTTTCCGATTTTCTAGTTTCGACATTGCGCAAAATTTGCCGCCAAACCCTCTGGTACATTTCTTTATCAATTTGACCGCGACCACGAGAGGTCAATTGAACGAAAATCATCAGCAAGGTGCCGATAATCAACGCCGCAACAACTATCGCGACTATCAATCCGTCCATCAAATCTTCTCCACTTCCGAAACTAACTTCAGCAAGTTCTTATCCGACTTGTAATCGCCAATAAGCTGCACGCCAATTGGCAAACCTTCATCACTATTTCCAGCCGGCGTAGCAACCGCAGGAAGTCCAGCCAAACTTGCCGGCACAGTCATAATATCCGCCAAATACATTTTTATCGGATCGCTAGCATTTTCCCCAATCTTAAACGCAGGAGTCGGCGCAACCGGCATCAATAGCGCGTCATATTCGGTAAATAACTTCTTAAATTCGTCAATCAACAACGTCCTGGCTTTTTGAGCCTGCATATAGTAAGCGTCAAAGAATCCACTTGACAATACAAAACTTCCTATCATAATTCGTCGCTTATTTTCGGTCATGAAACCTTCATTTCGGCTGCGACCGTAAAGTTCCGCCAAAGTTTTCACTTCCGCTGCTCGATGACCATATCGCACGCCGTCATATCGCGCCAAATTCGAGGACAATTCCGCCGGCACAATTATGTAATACATCGCCAGAGAATGTTGCATCATACTCAAATCTACTTCTTCAATTTCGTAGCCAAGCTGCTTCAATTTCTCCGCATAATCAAGTGTTTTTTGGCGGACTTCCGCGTCCACATCGTCGGTCATACACTGTTTGACTAGACCTATTTTTTTCTTTGCAAATTCCGGCTGATTATTCCAAAAATCAGGCAAAGTCGTCATATCTTTATCATCGCGACCAGCCATAATTTCCATCACCAAATAAGTGTCTTCTGCGTTCGTAGCAAAACAGCCAATTGTGTCCGTGCTTGACGCCATAGCAACCACGCCATAACGACTAACTGCCCCATAAGTCGGCTTAATTCCAACTACTCCGTTAAAGCTGGCCGGCTGACGAATCGAACCGCCAGTATCCGTACCAAGCGCAAACGGAACCACGTCGAGCGCCGTAACTACCGCCGATCCACCAGATGATCCACCGGCAACTCGCGTTTCATCTGCAGCGTTCTTCGTTGGACCAAACGCCGAGTTTTCCGTCGAACCACCGTGCGCAAAAGCGTCCAAGTTCGCCTTACCAATGCAGATCGCACCTTCCGCTTCCAATTTCTCAACAGCCGTCGCCTGAAGTGGAGCGTTAAAGTTTTCTAACATTTTTGAAGCGGCAGTCGTTGGCGCACCAAACGCCAAAAAATTGTCCTTCACGACAAATGGCACGCCCGCCAATCGTCCAGAAATCTCGCCAGCATCAACTTTTTCTGCTCGCTCCAGCGCACGCTCTTCCGTCAAGCTAAGCAGCGCATTATACTCCTCAATTTCACGCGCTCGTCGCAACGCTTCTTTTACGTTCTCGACCGCGCTCTTGCCGATAAAATCACTAATCTTACTCATTACAATACCTGCGGAACTTTCACTTGGTTATTCTGTTTTTCTGGCGCCAAATCAAGCAACTTCTCAACGGGAATTCCCGCCTGAACTTCATCTTCGCGCCAAACATTGCTCAGTCCCGTAACTTGATAAGTCGGCTCAACACCCGACACGTCAAGCTCGCCCAACTGCTCAATATAGCCAATTATATTTTCCAAATCTTGGCGCAGTCCGTCGGTTTCGTCATCAGTCAATGCCAGACTACTCAAACTCGCCAAGTGCTGAATATCGCTGGTAGAAATAGTTATCATATCAATATTATACCACTAAAAAAAGCCGCCCATCAAAGTGAGCGACTTTATTTTTCCAAGTTTTATTACATTGAGTAATCTTGGTAGTTCTTATAGCGACTGTAGTCTGATGGAATAGTCTTTACTGAGCTACCTGTGTCGTGCGCCTTAACAGCGATTGTGATAGCGCCAGTCAATAGTACGACAGAAGAAGCCACAATTAGCATCAAAGACAAAGCCTTTGACATGTTGCGTCCTTTGACAATTTGGCAAATGAAGTAAGCGCTAGTAGCAACAATTGCAAGAGCTAATGCGTATGGCAAGAATTCGCCCAAGTACAAGCTCTTATAGAATTCGCCACCGTCACCAACGCCGATAAATAGCAATGAGTTGATCAAAATGCTCACCAATCGAGCAACCAAGTCGACAGCTGGAATGATCAAAACAGCCAAACCGCCGTAAGTTACAAATTTGTAAGCTGTTCGCTTTGTGTAGCCTTCACGCTCCGGAACAGCTTTTGATACGCGAGAGAATAGAACTAGTGACAATACAGCCAAAAGCACAGCAAATACTGACGCTGCAATAATTCCCGTTCCCTGAGTTACCATCGATGGGGCGAAAAATCCGCCGACACTTCTTAATAACATTGATGTTGAATTTGTCCACAAACCAAACACCTTAGTTATGATGTCAATCAGCAACATGATTGAAATAATCGCCGAACCCATTGCCAAAGCGTATTCCAAAGTTAGCATCTTTGCCTTGCCCTTATTTGGGTCTTCATATGCGTATTGTGGATATGCTTGATAAGCATTTGGTTGCATCGGCATTTCTGGTTGCGCGACGTTTGTTGGCTGTGGTTGTTCTTTTGTTGCCATAATCCCTCCTAATCTAATAATATTTTTATTCTACATCGTATGACGAATTTCTGCAATTAAATCACGCAGTTCTGCCGCTTTTTCAAATTCCAAATTAGCGCTATGCAATTCCATTTGCGCTGTCAGATCTTTAATCAAAGCCGGATATTCGTCTTTTGGAATTTTCTTCAGGTTGAGCTTTGGCTTTTTATCAGATTCTTTTTGCGGAATAATCGAGCGCAAACCATCGTCAATTTTCTTCTGAATAGTTTGCGGCGTAATATTATGTTCTTCGTTATATTTCTGCTGAATTGCCCGACGCCGATTCGTTTCGTCAATTGCTCGGCGCATACTATCCGTAACATTGTCGCCGTACATAATAACTCGCCCATCGACGTGCCGCGCCGCCCGTCCAATCGTCTGAATTAGCGCCTGCTCACTACGCAAGAAACCTTCCTTGTCGGCGTCCATAATTGCCACCAAACTGACTTCTGGAAGGTCCAAACCTTCGCGCAATAGATTAATTCCAACCAGCACATCATACGTTCCAAGCCGCAAATCTTTCAGAATATCGCCACGCTCCAGCGTATCAATTTCGCTATGCAAATACGCCGTCCTCACGCCGTTTTCCGTCAAATAAGCGCTCAAGTCCTCCGCCATTCGCTTGGTTAACGTCGTCACCAACACGCGATGACCTTTCGCAATCGTCTGGCGAATTTCCTCCATCAAATCATCAACCTGCCCGTCGGTCGGTCGAACTTCAATCGGCGGATCAAGCAACCCAGTCGGCCTAATCAGCTGCTCAGCTGGCTTTGGCGAATGAGAAAGCTCATAATCTCCCGGCGTGGCGGAAACATAAATTGCCTGATGAATGTGCTGATTGAACTCATCAAATCGAAGCGGGCGATTGTCCAATGCGCTCGGAAGACGAAAACCATGCTCAACCAAAACTTCCTTACGGGCGCGATCGCCGTTATACATTCCCCGAACTTGCGGCAATGTCATGTGCGATTCGTCAACCAAAAGCAGCCAATCATCCGGAAAATAATCAATCAAAGTCGCAGGCTGCTCGCCAGGTTCTCGGTCGGTCAAATAGCGCGAATAATTCTCAATTCCCTTCACAAAACCAGTTTCCTTCAGCATCTCCAAATCATATTTGGTGCGCTGACTTAATCTTTGCGCCTCTAAAAACTTTCCGTTATCTTCAAACCATTTCAGCCGTTGATTAAACTCATTCTCAATTCCGACAATCGCTTTTTCAATTCGCTCACGTGGCGTCGAATAGTGGCTGGACGGAAAAATTGTCAATTGATCTGGCCGATCCAAAATCTCGCCAGTCAAAGGATCAATCTTCGTCAGCCGCTCAATTTCATCGCCAAAGAATTCCACGCGAACCGCAGTGTCTTGGCCTGCTGGAAAAATATCCACGACATCGCCGCGCACCCGAAAAGTTCCTCGCGCAAAATCGATATCGTTGCGCTTATACTGAATGTCTGTTAGTAGACGGATAAACTTGTCCTGAACTCGACGCTCACCAACGGTCAATTTAATAGCCATGTCAGCGTAAGTTTCTGGCGAACCAATTCCATAAATACAACTCACACTCGCCACAATAATTACGTCGCGGCGCGTCAATAACGCGGAAGTTGCCGCATGCCTAAGCCGGTCAATCTCGTCATTAATCTTTGAATCTTTTTCAATGTAGGTGTCGCTTGAAGCGATATACGCCTCTGGCTGATAGTAATCAAAATAGCTAACAAAATAGTGGACTTCATTATCCGGAAAAAATTCCTTAAACTCAGAAAAAAGTTGCGCCGCCAAAGTCTTATTGTGAGCCAAAACCAGCGTCGGCACATTGCGCTCGGCGATAATATTCGCCATCGTAAACGTCTTCCCTGAACCAGTCACACCCAGCAAAGTTTGCTCGCGCTGACCTTTTTCCAAACCATCGACCAACTGAGCAATTGCTCGCGGCTGATCGCCAGTGGGCTGATATGAAGAAGAGAGGCGAAATTTATTCACCTCTCTATTTTACTATATTTATGAAAACTAGTCTTGGCTATAAGTTTGAGACGAGCCAGAAACTTCACATTTGCCGTCAACCAAGCGACTCGGAACCGATGCCAACTTCAAGTCTGAGCATGGTATGCCGCCTTGCTGCGTGCCCGCAACAATTGCAATTTCACCAGTGCCGTTCTTCGGTCCGATAATAGTATAAGCGTTCGTCAAGCCATATACTGCCGCATATTTTCCGTATACACGGTCGATGATTGGCTCATACACAGAACCCTCACGTTCTGGAATTGGCTGACCGACTTTAGACTTCAAGAACTTCTTCAAAGAACTGTCAATATCCAATTTATCAACATCACTTGCTGAAGT
>JABZJR010000032.1 GCA_015257705.1 Nanosynbacter sp. | reverse complement strand
TTGAGTTCGACACTCCAGACCAAAAAGACTTTTTGGTTCAAGAGGCAATTAATATGCTGTATGGTCTTTACGATCCAGGTCATACAGGAATTGTTGGTCCTCGCCTGGAGCATATTTTTAGAAACTGTGCTTTGCTGTTGATGTCAGATCCTGCTGGTGGAACGTTTATTGACGTGCCGAAGTGTCTTATTGATCCTGAATTTGTGAAAAGCAAGCTTAAATATGTAAAAGATCAGCAAGTTATTGATTTCTGGACAAAGGAATTTCCTGCATCACAGAGGTCAAATGAGGCAGGCGAGGTTATTTCATGGGTTGTATCGAAGTTTGGTCCATTTATTTCCAACGATGCAATGCGTAATATCATCGGTCAGACGAAATCTGGATTTAATTTGCGCGAAATTATGGATAATAATAAGATTTTGCTGGTTAACTTGTCGAAAGGTAAGATGGGCGAACTTAATTCGAAGCTTCTGGGTATTATCTTTGTGATGAAGTTCCAGGCAGCAGCGATGTCTCGGGCGGATATTCCAGAGGATCAGCGAGTTGATTTTTCACTGTATGTTGACGAGTTCCAGAACTTCGCCACTGACAGCTTTGAATCTATTTTGTCTGAGGCTCGTAAGTATAAATTGAGTCTTATTATGGGTAACCAGTTTATGACTCAGCTAACGGATAAGATACGAGAAGCTATTATTGGTAACGTCGGTACAGTTATTTCTGGGCGTATCGGTGTAACTGACGCCGAATTGATGGTTAAGAAGTTCCAGCCGACTTTCGATGTTGACGACTTGGCTAAATTGCCAAACTTCCAATCTATAACCTCTGTGATGATTAATAATGTGCCGTCTGCGCCGTTTAGTATGAATTGGATTCCTCCGATGGGGCAAGTTAATAATCAGCTGAGGGACGCGTTAGTAAGGCTATCTGCTGCTAAATATGGTAGACCGCGAGCTGTTGTCGAGAAGGAGATATTTGACAGAATTAGGGGTAGTGTGCAGCCAAAGACGGGTCCTTCTCAATTAGCAACTTCTACTGGTCAAAAATCGTCGGGCGGTGGGTCATCGTTCTTGGATGAATGGCTAGCGAAGAGACAACAATTAGGAGGAAAGCCTGCTTCTAGCTCAACAGCTGTAAGACCAGTAAATTCGCAAGCCCCACAGGCTTCCTCGCAAATACAGAATCCGCAAGGTCGCCCAGGGGCGGTTAATAGTGCGCCTTCTAATATAAATAGCGTAAATGCTACGGCTTCTAATCTTGATAGCAAACAGCAAAGTCAATCCTCTGCGATAGATAGTGCTGTCGCCAATAAGCCAAATATGTCTATGACTACAGACAACAATCCCGTCTCCTCTGTAAATGTAAAACCGAGCCAACCTGTAGTTAAGAATCGGCTCGATTTACGCAATGGTGATGATGACGATAGTGAAGTGATGATTAGCTTGAGATAAGATTCAACATCTATCTAGCTATTTTTCCTGTTGTTGATAAACCCTACTCGAGCGTATTCAATAACAGCGCCGATAGACCAGCCGGCAACAAACAGGATAATAGTTTCTGACCCTGATAATAGATATCCGTATCGCTTGGCGATAAAATACACGACAACAGAAGCTATTGCTCCTAAGGCGCCAGAAATGATTAAGTTAGGGCGGGCAACAGTATTGCCAATTGCGTCACTAGTCTTTTCGACGACTGGGTTGTGAATTACTTTACTGAAGGCTCTGGATGGAGCTGATAGTTGGTCTTGTACATTTTCCAAAGTCTTCTTATACGAAGCTTCAATATCTTTTTTTGTAAGAGGCTTATCTTCTTTTATCTCTTTAGATTCTTTTTGTTCTTGCCGCTTTTCTTGGCGGGCGGCAATTTCTATGGCCTCATGTTTAATGCTATTTTCATTTTCGGCATTTGATTTTTCTTTTTCAGCCGCCTTTTCTAGGGATCTTTCGATTTCAGCAGCTTTTTCTCTGCTTAAATCTGCTAATTCTCTGGTGTCGACAGCATTCTCTACGGTAGATTTTAATTTTTCACTCATTTTTCACCTCCTATAAAGTTCCTGCGGACATGTCTCGCCGAATGATTCTAACTTCTTTATTCAATTGACGTGATCTAGCGTAGAAGTATACGACCACGGCTGCAATAATTCCTGCGAACATCATATTCTCGCTGGCACCAGTTTTTGGCAGTTGTGAAGTGGTTTGTTCAATAACTTTCGGTGCAGGGCAGTCAATTTTTGTGCTGACAGTATTGCCAAATGTGTTATCAATCCTACAGTCATAAGACATTGGATTACTTTTACCGCTAGCCATCGCCGGGATGCTGTTCTTTATTTGGATGGTGAAGCTGCGCTTCTGGGTTTCTCCTGGCTTGATCTTTATAGGGTTCCATACTAGTACTTTTGCGTTGCCGCTGCCCGCGCTAGCACCTTTATCATCTGTCAATGTTCCACCGCCAGCGTCGAATATGTCTGCATACTCTAATAGGTCACTGACTTGATCTTTAAACGTAAATTCTTCCTCTTTAAGACCTTTGTTTTTTACCGAAAGAGTGTAGGTAATTCGATCTCCAGATTTTGCAACCGTAGTTGTTGCGTCGGCATTATTCTGGGTGAGATTAACTGCGGTTTTTGTCTGTACGAACGAGGCAGAACATCGACTATCGTTAATCCATATAGTAGAGTCGCCTGGACATGGTTGGCATTGAGGATCGTCCTTCAACAATTTAGGGTTTTGAGGACATCTTGCTGGCTCTGGTATAGTAAATGTCTTTACGCAGGCGTCTGAGGTCTTGTCGCCCAGCGAGCTTTTTACCGTTAGAACAACTTTGTATGATCCTGGCGTTTTCTCTGTATAAGTTACGATTTTATCGTTACCTTCGATTGTCTTAACTAGAGTATTTCCTCGGTAAACGCTATATACATATTTTTGGATTGTCGCGCCATTAGCTGCGCTGGCGTTAGCGGTAAATTGATATGTATCGCCATTCTTCTTTACGTCTAAGGCGTTACACGTAGCTACTGGTTGTGGCGGAGTGGAGCAGTTTGGGTATGTGCCAACTTGACCAGTCGGACATTGATGGCTCGGTGGTGCGATTTTAAGGATTAAGTTACCGCAGTTAAGCATGATTGCAAACCAGCCAGTCCCAGCTGAATATCCAACGAATGCTCTATATGAGAAGCTGCCCCAGAGGTTGTGAGGTCGATAGTAGAAAGTGCGAGCACTGCCTTGTGACGTACGAACTACGTAAGATCCTTCACCTCTTGCTGCACCAAAGTGGGGTGTAAGTCCCCATGAATAGGTACCCATATTGCTATTTAAGGTCTGAAGATTACCAGTCGCCGCTACCAAATCAGAGCGGCTAATACCAAGATGATCGTAGAGGTCGTGAATATTATTTGTGTTCGCGTCATAATGAGCCATTAGTTGTTGGCCGCTAGAGATTCCGCCGTAAATTAGGTCGCTGGAATCTGCTGCATTGGCTGATTCTGGCGGTGAAAAAACAGTGAAAGATTGCACAATAAGCGCTAGGGCAGTTAAGATAAGCCCGATCTTTCGAGTAGCTTCTTCCTTGCGCAAGCGTTTCGCGTAAAAGCCCAAACTGTGGATCATTGAAGGGCTGTATGGTAGGCGCGAGATAATTTTTTTGAACATTTTGACCTCTTTTATTTTTGTTGTTATATAACTTTAATCTAACTTTAGCATAAGCATACTAAAAAAGTAAATAGTTTGAGAATATATCTATTTTGATGTATAATAAGGTTGTTGAAAAGAGCTGATAATTCAGATAATAGTGAGGGAGATATGGCTAAACAAACAAATGAACAATCTTATGATGGCTCACAAATCCAGGTCCTAGAGGGCCTTGAGCCGGTTCGTAAGCGTCCAGGAATGTACATCGGTAGTACGGGGTACGAGGGCGTACATCACTTGATTAAGGAGATTGCCGATAACTCAATTGACGAGGCAATCGCTGGTTATGCTACAAAGGTCGAAGTAACTTTGTTAAAGGATGGTGGTGTTCGAGTATCTGATGACGGTCGTGGTATTCCTGTCGATAAGCATCCAAAGACGGGTAAGAGTACACTGGAGACGGTATTAACAATCTTACACGCCGGTGGTAAGTTTGGCGGCGGCGGCTATAAAGTTTCGTCTGGACTTCACGGTGTCGGTTCTAGTGTTGTGAATGCGTTGTCTACGCGGATGATTGCTGAAGTTAGGAAGAACGGTAAAATCTATCGCCAAGAATACGCAACAGGCGTGCCTCAGACAGAATTAGAAGCAGTTGGAAAGTCTGATGGTTCTGGTACTACAATTACATTCTATCCAGACCCAACTATCTTTAAGGAGACGGTTAATTTTGACTATAAATGGGTTGTTAATTATCTTCGTCATCAGGCGTACCTTACAAAAGGCATTCACACGTCGGTTATTGATGAGCGAACTAGCGAACGAAAAGCTTTCTACTTTGAGGGCGGTATTCAGAGCTATGTAAAAAACCTGAATATTGGCAAGGATGTTTTATCGGACGATATATTTTACGTCGAGAAGCAGGTTGAAGATTGTATGGTGGAAATTGCGGTTCAATATAACGACACTTACGCTGAAGTGGTAAAGCCATTTGCCAATAACGTCTTAACTCCTGATGGCGGTACTCATTTGGTTGGTTTCCGAACAGCCCTTACGCGTGTAATTAATGATTATGCTCGCAAGAATAGCTTACTGAAAGAAAAAGAGGATAATCTAACTGGTGATGACATCCGTGAAGGGCTGACGGCGGTTATTTTGGTGAAATTGCCAGATCCTCAGTTTGAGGGTCAGACTAAGAATAAACTTGGTAATCCAGAGATGCGTCGCTATGTTGATCAGGTGATGAGCGAATATTTCGCGTATTATTTGGAAGAAAATCCAGCTACGGCTAAGAAGGTTGTCGGCAAGGCCACTCTGGCGGCACGAGCTCGTAAGGCGGCAAGGGCTGCGCGCGACAACGTTATCCGTAAGGGGGCATTTGAAGGCTTAAATCTACCCTCTAAGTTGACAGACTGCTCATCTCGTAATCGAAAAGATTGTGAGTTATTTATTGTCGAGGGTAATTCTGCTGCGGGTTCAGCTAAGGATGGTCGCGATTCAACTATTCAGGCTGTTCTTCCTCTTCGCGGTAAGGTGCTGAATACCGAGCGCGCAAGGTTTGACAAGATGTTTGCTAATGCTGAAATTGTTTCCTTGATTAAGGCTATGGGTGTTGGAATTGGCGACCAATTTGATATCAGCGGTATTCGTTACGACAAGATTATATTTATGACAGATGCCGATGTTGACGGTGCGCACATTTCTACGCTTTTGATGACATTCTTCTTCCGATATATGTCTGAAGTAATTGAAGCAGGTCACGTATACTTGGCGAAGCCGCCTCTGTTTGGGCTGAGCAGAGGAACTGGCAGTAATCGTAAGATAGATTACGTCTATGATGAAGTGGCCCTCGAACAAAAATTGAACGAAAAGATCAATGAGCGCAAGGCTGCTGGTGTAAAGATTGATGAAAATGCTGAGAAATTTAAGCAGGCAGGCTACACGGCACAGCAACGATTTAAGGGTCTTGGTGAGATGGATGCCGCTCAATTATGGGAAACGACTATGAATCCGGAAAATCGAACATTGGTGAAGGTTAATATTGAGGATGCAGAACGGGCAGACGCGATATTTACGAAGCTTATGGGTGATAGCGTAGAATTGAGGAAAAATTTTATTCAAACAAATGCCGCTAAGGTTAATGTGGAAGATTTGGACTTTTAAGGAGGAGATATGGCGGACAATGACAATAAAAATATAGTAGAACCGGAAATTCTGAACGAAGAACCAGAAGTTCGCGGTATTGAAAAGTCGACAGTTGAGCGTGTTATGGAAGACTCCTTCCTTAAATACTCTATGTCGGTTATTATTGACCGTGCTTTGCCGGATGTTCGTGACGGGCTGAAGCCTGTTAATCGTCGTATTTTGTATGCGATGAATAAGAATGGTTGGCGCGCTCCTCATGCTACAGTGAAGTCTGCAAAGATCGTCGGTGAAGTGATGGGTAACTACCACCCGCACGGCGATTCATCAATTTATGACGCCATGGTGAACTTGGCTCAACCTTGGAAGATGCGATATACGCTAGTTGAAGGTCAGGGTAACTTCGGTTCTATGGACGGTGACGAGCCAGCGGCTTCTCGTTATACTGAGGCGCGAATGGATAAAATTGGCGGCGAGTTGCTGTCTGACATCGACAAGGAAACCGTTGATTTTCGTGATAACTTCGACGGAACAGAGAAAGAGCCGGTGGTTTTGCCGTCGGCTGTTCCGAACATCCTGCTGAACGGTCAGATGGGTATTGCTGTTGGTATGGCAACGAATATTCCACCGCACAACCTTGGTGAGGTGGTTGACGCTACAGTTGCTCAAATAGACAATCCTGAAATTACATTAGATGAACTGTTGACGCATATTAAGGGTCCTGATTTTCCGACGGGTGCGGAAGTTTATGGTGGTGCGCCAATGCGTCAAGCATATGAAACTGGGCGTGGCTCAGTTACGATTCGTGCGGTTGCGTCGATTGAAGAGCGCAAAAATGGCCGTTACAGTATTATAATCACCGAAGTTCCATATGGTATGAGTAAGGAAGGTTTTGTTGATAAGGTTCGAGAACTTGTCCTTGCTAAAAAAATAACGCACATTGCCGACGCGCGAGATGAAAGTGCTCGCGGTAAGGTTCGAGTTGTTGTTGAACTGAAGAAAGATGCTTATCCAAAGAAGATTCTTAACCAATTGTATAAATTGACTGGACTACAGACATCATTCCATTATAATGTCCTGGCTTTGGTCAATGGTATTCAGCCTAAGGTCATGGGCTTGAAAGAGATTTTGGCGGAATTCATTAAGCATCGTCAAGGCGTTATTCGACGCAGGACTGAGTTTGAACTTCGAAAAGCTAAAGAGCGGGCGCATATTTTGGAAGGATTGAAGATTGCGCTTGATCATATTGACGAGGTGATTAAGACGATTCGCGAAAGTTATGACGATGCTGACAAGCGTTTGATGGAGAGATTTGGTCTGTCGGAAATTCAAGCGGCCGCAATTTTGGCGATGCAACTACGACGATTGCAGGGGTTGGAGCGCGACAAGATTGAAGAAGAATTGAAACAACTTCATGAACTGATTAAGAAGCTGGAGGCAATTTTGGCTGACGAGAACGAGATTTTGCGTGTTGTTAAAGAAGAATTGCTTGCTATGAAAGAAAAGTATGGCGATGAGCGGCGCAGTAAGATCATTAATCACGAATTAGGAAAGTTCTCTGACGAGGAATTGATTCCAGAGGAAGAGTCGGTAATTCTGCTTACAAGCGAAAATTACATTAAGCGAACTCTTGTGAGTGATTATCGTAGGCAAAATCGTGGTGGTAAGGGCAAGCGTGGAATGACAACCAAGGAAGAAGATGTTATTGATCAAGTTGTTCAGGCAAGCTCGCACGATTATCTACTATTCTTCACTAATATGGGTAGGATTTTCCGCCTGAAGGCTTACGAAGTACCAGCCGCCAGTTTGAGTGCGAAGGGTGTTGCGGCCGTTAACTTATTGCAACTTCAGCCAGAAGAGAAGATAACGGCAATTATCAAGCACGAAAAGAACGCCAACGAAGACGGCTATCTGTTCATGGCGACAAAGAAGGGTACAGTTAAGAAGACTCCTGTGAAAGATTATGCCAATGTTCGTACGAATGGATTGATTGCTATTAAATTGGATGAAGGCGATGAACTGCGATGGATAAAGAGGACGACTGGCGAAAATGATGTGATTATATCTACGTCTGCAGGACAAGCCATTCGCTTTAACGAAAAAGATACGCGCCCAATGGGTAGATCAGCTCGTGGTGTTCGCGGCGTCAGATTACGTCCAAATGACTCTGTTGTTGGTATGGATATCGTTACGGGTGACGACCAAACCTTGCTGGTGGTTAGCGAGAAAGGCTTCGGTAAACGTACAAAGTTGTCGAATTTCCCAAGTCATAAACGTGGCGGAGTTGGTATAAAAGCTGCGGATGTAACTGCAAAAACTGGTCCGATTATCTCTGT
>JABZJR010000031.1 GCA_015257705.1 Nanosynbacter sp. | reverse complement strand
TTAATCGCCAGCCAACCACCCAAAATCGTCATAGCAACGTAGCCAATGTTGCTGATAAAATTCATAATCGGATGAATCAATCCAGAAAAGAATTGAGCCTTCCAAGCACTCTCTTGAAGCCGATTATTGATCTTAGAAAACTTAGCAATCGATTTTTTCTGGCCATTAAAGACGCGCATCACTTGATGTCCGCCATACATTTCTTCAATGTGTCCATTAAGTTCGCCAAGCTGAGTTTGCTGGCGTAAGAATTGTTTTTGCGAGCTCTTTGTAATCAGCGTAATCACGCCACCCGCCAGCGGAAGCACCAGTAGCGCAACTAGCGACATCTGCCAGCTAATCGAAAACATCATCACCAAAATTCCCAGTACCGTAACCGTTGAAGTTATAATTTGCGATAAACTCTGATTTAGCGTTTGGCTAATAGTATCGACGTCATTAGTTATGCGACTAAGAACTTCACCGTAAGTTTGCTTATCGAAATAACTCAGCGGCAAGCGATTTATTTTTTCGGACAATTGTTGTCGCATTCTGAAAGTTACGGTTTGCGTCACCTGAGTCATTATCCACGTTTGAATATAGCGAAAAATTGCACTCAACACATACATTCCGACTAGCAAAATAATTATTCGCCAAATAGCGTCAAAATGAAATTCTGGACGCCGACTAAGATCTAGCTTTTTAATCGACTCAAGCTGACTGGACGGAATCTGTTTTTCAATCTCCGACTTATTCGGCAATCGGTTCAAAACGTCCGCGCCAGTAGTTCCCGCTGACAAAGAAACACCTTTTGGCAATTTGCTAGTGATCGCCTCGTAGGCTTTCATATTGGCATAATCATCAACAATTTGATTCGTCGCGCCGCCTAAAATCTTCGGGCTGGCAATCGCAAAAATCGTGCTCCCAATTGCAAAAACCAACACCATCAACATTTGCCATCGAAAATCCGACAAATATTTAATCAGCTTCTTGACCGCTCCCTTGAAATCTTTAGCTTTTTCGCCAGTGCCCATTCTGCCCATCGGGCCGCCCATTCGTACTTGCTGACGTTTTTTCGTGGTTTGTCTGGACATTACAACACTCCTTTCGCAGCAATAGACATTTTCTGCAAATCGTCTTCCGAGAGTTGCGAAGCGGCAATTTCTTGATAAACTTCACAATCTTTCATCAATTCCTGATGCGTTCCCTGACCAACAATTTTCCCCTCATTGAGCACGATAATTTTATCAGCATTCATAATCGTATTAATTCGCTGGCCGACAATTAACACAGTTTTATTCTTAGTTTCCTTTGCAAGCGCAGCCCGCAACTTCGCGTCTGTCTTAAAATCAAGCGCCGAAAACGAATCGTCAAAAATGTAAACATTCGGCTCAACCGCAATAGCCCTCGCAATCGACAAACGCTGGCGCTGACCGCCAGAAACATTGCTACCACCCTGAGCGATTTCACTTTTATAACCATTTTTTAACTCGCTAATAAATTCTTCCGCTTGGGCAATTTTGGCCGCTTTTTCAGCCAACTTGTCGCCAGCCTCAGCGTTGCCGTATTTAATATTGCTAGCAACCGTTCCGCTAAACAGCACACCTTTTTGCGGCACGTAACCAATTTGACCAGACAAATCTTCCAATTTCAGATTTCTAATATCCACGCCATCAAGCAAAATCTGCCCCGCCGAAACATCATAGAAACGAGGGATCAAATTTATCAGCGTCGATTTTCCCGAGCCAGTACTGCCGATAAACGCCGTTGTCTGACCAGGTTCGGCTACAAAATTAATATCCGAAAGCACCGGCAAATCCGCGTCAGGATAAGTAAACGTAACGTCCTTAAACTCAATTTTTCCCTTGGCATCTTTTGGCAATTTTTTCGGCGACTTCGGGTCAGTAATTGACGGCAAAGTATTCAAAACTTCCCCGACTCGACGCACTGATACGGCGGCTCGCGGTACCATAATAAACACCATCGACAACAGCAAGAACGAGATTATCACCTGCATCGCATATTCCAAAAACGCCATCATGTTACCAATTTGCAAATTGCTGCTACTTATCAAATGCGCGCCAAACCACACAATTGCCACACTCGAAAAGTTCATCACTAAAGTCATAATCGGATCAAGCAACATCATCAAACGGTTCACAAATAAATTCATCTTATTCAATTCCACGTTAGCTTTTTGGAATTTTTTCTGCTCAATCTTCTCGTTATGGAACGCACGAATAACTTTCAGTCCAACCAGATTTTCCCGCGCCACCAAATTAAGTTTATCCACCAGAGTCTGCAATTTCTTAAACCTAGGTACGGCAATCGTAAATAACGTAGCGATCACCACAAGCAAAACAAACACCGCCAAAGCGATAATCCAGCTCAGATCCGGCGCGTTATTCATGGCTTTTTGCAGACCACCAATTGCCATAATCGGCGCCATTAACGCCAGCCTCAGCAGTATTATCGACGTTGTTTGAATCTGCTGAATATCATTCGTTGAGCGCGTAATCAGCGACGCCGTAGAAAACTTATTAAAGTCCGCCAAAGAAAAACTTTCTATTCGTTCAAATAATTTCAATCGCAATTTTTGCGCCATTCCCGTAGCAATTCGCGCCGCCAAAAAACCCACGACAATTGAGCAAAACCCACCAGCTGCCGTCACTAAAATCATCATCAAGCCATTATTCCAAATCGCCGACATATCTTGTTTAATAATGCCATTATTGACAATTTCCGACATTTTATCTGGCAGCCACAAATTCGCCATCACAACGCCATACGTAAATCCAATCAAGATGATAAACAGCAACCAATAGTCTCTAAAAATTCGTAAAATATGTTTCATTTATAGTCCTTTACGCTCTAAGTCCACCTTATATTATATCATTTTAGAACTAGTCGATTCCATTTTAATAATTACAATTGGACAAAAATATCCGTTAGTTTTATACTGTTTTTTAGCGTCGGGGTGTGGCGCAGCTCGGTAGCGCGCACCGTTCGGGACGGTGAGGTCGCTGGTTCAAATCCAGTCACCCCGACCATGAAATTATTGGGCGTACGTTCGGCTTAATTGAACCTCTGGCTATTAGCAATCAAAGGAGGTTTTATGCGACGAAGAGTAAACGTACGCGGAATTATTATCAATGAAAACGGCGAAATTTTCTGCCAGAAATTAACCGCAAATAACGGCAAAGGCCGAAACTTTTGGTGTACGCCGGGCGGCGGTTTGGAAATGGGCGAAAGCTTGCTAGACGGCTTGCGTCGAGAAATGATTGAAGAAACTGGCGTCAAACCAGAAATTGGTAAGCTGTTATTTATCCAGCAATTCGCCGAATCAGGCGAGCAATCAGCGCATGGCCCGAACGAGCAATTGGAATTTTTCTTCCTCATCACCAACTGGCAAGATTACCAGCATATTGACCTGGAGCAAACATCGCACGGCGTCGAGGAAGTAGCCAAGTGCGGCTTTGTTGATCCGAAAACGACGCAAATTTTACCGAGTTATCTGACAGAGGTTGACCTGGACCAGCTGGTTAACAAATTGGCAGAAGTCCCAGTTCTAAGCGAATTATAGCTGGGCTGCTTAGACTATTTAGCGAAGAATTTTTTGGCACGTTCAGTCTTCGGGTGATCCATAACTTGTTCAGGCGTCCCATTTTCGATAATCTCGCCCTTGTCTAAGAAAATCATCCTAGTCCCAACTTCACGGGCAAATTTCATCTCATGCGTAACAATTACCATCGTCATTCCCTTTTTGGCAACTTTCCTAATCACGTCCAAAACTTCGCCAATCATCTCTGGGTCTAACGCTGAAGTCGGCTCATCAAAAAGCATAATTTTCGGTTCCATCGCTAGCGCCCGCGCAATTGCCACTCGCTGTTTTTGACCGCCAGACAAACTATTCGGCGAAGCGTCCGCTTTATCCAATAGCCCAACATCGTCCAATAAACTTCGCGCCAATTTTGTCGCTTTTTGATCTGAAAATTTACGCAGTTTTTTCGGAGCTAATTTAACATTTTCAATCACACTCAAATTCGGAAACAGATTAAATTGCTGAAAAACCATGCCAATATTCTGACGCAACGCGTTCAAGTTCACGTGAGGATCGGTAATTTTAACTCCATCAACAACAATCTCGCCCGAAGTTGGCTCCTCTAGCAAGTTTAGACAACGCAAGAATGTCGACTTGCCAGAACCAGACGAGCCAACCACCACGACAATCTCGCCCTCTTCAATTTCCACGTCAATATCGCGAAGAACTCGATTTGTACCGAACGTTTTTTTCAAGTTTTTAACGCTGATCATCGTCATGTTTCAATTTCCTTTCTACTCGCGCCATTACTCGCGTAAAAATCGCCGTCAAAATTAAGTACATCGCCGCAGCGGCAAATAGCGATTGAAAAGCTGTCGCCGTTTGAAAACGAATATTGTCCGCGCCTCGCATAATATCATTCAGACCAATCCAACCAACAACCGAAGTTTCCTTTAACAGCGCGATAAATTCACTAATCAACGCTGGCAACGAATTTCTCATTGCTTGCGGCAAAATAACCAGCCGCATTGCTTGCCAATTGCTCAGACCCAAAGACCTAGCCGCTTCCATTTGACCCTTGTCAATACTCTGAATTCCGCCACGAATAATCTCAGCAATGTACGCGCCGCTATTTATCCCGAACGCCACCGCCGCCACAAAAATCTTCGGCATAAATTGATACGACCCAAAAACGACGTAATACATAATCAATAGCTGGACCAAAAGTGGCGTGCCGCGAATGATATCGACATAAATTTTTCCCAAACTAGCCAGCGGATTAAAGTTCGCGAATCTGCTCGTTTTCATCCTGCCAAATGGTCGTAAATTCGACGTTCGCATCAGGGCGACAAGCACACCAATTGCCGACCCTAAAATCAGCGACAACACAGTCAAAACCAACGTCACCTCTAATCCATGCCACAAAAATAGCCATCGACCGCCGCCAAAAATCACTTCCCAAAAATTCACGATTTAGCCTCCTCACCAAAATATTTGCGGATCAGCTTTTCATAGCGGCCATCTTTTTTCATCTTGGCAATTTCTTTATTAACCTTTTCTAAGAGGTCTTTATTATCCTTTTTAATAGCAATCGCATAACTTTCATCGCTGAGCACACCCGGTAAGATTTCTAAGTCAGAAAATCCAGCCGAATACTGCTTTGCGGGAGCGTCGTCCAGAATGACCGCTTCAATTTTTCCCGAACTTAACTCTTGCAAAACACTCGGCGCGGTTTGGAATTGTGTGACTGATGCGCCAGCAATCTTAGACGCCAAAGTGTCGCCCGTGGTACCTAATTGCACGCCAATTTTTCGCCCTGGCAATTGATATTTATTACGAATCGGACTGCCTTTTTTAACAATTATTCTCTGTGAAGCCGAATAATACGGATCTGAAAACAGAGCATTTTTCTCTCGCTCAGGCGTCACCGTCATTCCAGCCGCCACCATATCAATTTGCCCACTATCCAACGCCGGCAGCAACCCGTCAAACGACATATCTTCGACCTTCAAATCTTTACCCAAGCTTTTAGCAATCTCCCTCGCCAGATCAACATCAAACCCAACCACTTGATTATTATCAATATATTCAAACGGCTTAAATCCAGCATTTGTGCCCATCACCAGAACATCAGTTTTTGAGCCAATTACACCATCTCGATGTAAAATATCGCCCAACATCAAACAAATCATCCCCGCAAATAAAACCAGCCCAATCCACCAACTAATTCCGAATGTGCGCGTCTTATTCTTGCTCATGCTTTTATTATACCCCTTCATCCGCAAAAAACGTAAGTGATATAATAGAATGGTGAGAAAAATTAAATTTACCAAACGTTTCTGGATTAAATCAATATCAATCATCTTGCTTTTTTTGGCGGCGTTTTGCTTAATTGCGGCGCGCTATAAATATATCGTCTTTAAAGATTCGCAAATCGACGAGATAATTTTTTATTTCGTCAACGGATTAGCTGGTGGCAAATCTGACAATTTATGGTCGGCCGTCCTGCAAAATCTTCCGCTAGTTTTCTTATTATTCGGCGCTTTATTAATCCCAATGTTCGACAAATCGATCTCTTTCATAAATCGCATAATCGCCTTCTGTTTGAAAAAAATCAAATCATCACGAAAACTCACTTTGCCGTTTTTGAGATTACGAAATCAAGCAATTTACTCGCTGAGTATGTTTTTAATTGCAATTGTCCTTCTCATTCAAAGTTTTGGCATCCCTAACTATATTTATGCCCTAACCCAATCGACCAAATTATACGAAGAAAATTATGTTAATCCAAAAACCGCCAAATTGACTTTTCCAGAGAAAAAACGCAACTTAATATACATCTATTTAGAGTCAATGGAAAACACTTTGGCATCAAAGGCTAATGGCGGCAGCTCCGAAACCTCCATTATTCCAGAGCTGGAAGAATTGGCGTTAAAAAATACCTCATTCTCAAACAAAGCATCCGGTGTCGGCGGTGCTTTGCCCGCAACAAACACCGGCTGGACTGTAGCGGGAATGGCCGCGCAATCTGCTGGCGTTCCACTGAAGGAAAACTTGGTCGGCGGACGCGATCATAATGCACTTGGCGAATTTAAGAGGTTTTTGCCAGGCGCTTATAGTCTTGGTGAGATTTTAGAAAAACAAGGTTATAATCAAACATTTATTATGGGCTCTGAAGCAAGTTTTGGCGGACGCGATAAATTATTAACTCAGCATGGTAACTTCAATATTGAGGATTACAATTATGCCAAAAAACACGGAAAAATCTCCGAAGATTACAAAGTTTGGTGGGGTTATGAAGACAAAAAGTTATTCCAATTTGCCCGCGAAGAAGCCTCGCGCCTGGCGGCGTCAGACAAGCCATTTAACTTGCAATTATTAACCGCCGACACGCATTTTACCGACGGCTATTTGGACGAAACCTGCGCTAAAACCTTCAGTAATCAATATGACAATGTTCACGCTTGTTCTTCAAAACAAGTCGCCGCATTCGTCAATTGGGTTAAATCTCAGCCATTTTATGAAAACACCACAATTATCATTTCTGGCGACCATTTAGGAATGCAGACTTCATACTACGACGAAAAAATTGGCGGAACTAACTATCAGCGAACCATTTACAACACGTTTATAAATCCAGCCACTTCAACTAGTCACTCAAAGAACCGTCAATTCACGACATTCGATATGTATCCGTCAACTTTGGCAGCGCTGGGAGTTAAAATTGACGGCGACCGATTAGGTTTGGGCACAAATTTATTTTCTGGAAAGAAAACCTTGGTCGAACAATACGGCGGAATTGAAAACTTAAATTCAGAACTTTCCAAACGTTCCGCTTATTACGAAAATAAGATTTTCACCAAATCTGGCAATTAGCCATTGTAGCCATTTGGATTATTGCTCTGCCAATTCCAAGCGTCGCGGCAAGCATCTTCAATTGTCAATTCTGCTCGCCAACCTAGCTCTCTCTCCGCCAAGCTCGGGTCTGCATAGCACGTCGCAATATCACCTGCTCGACGTGGCGTAACTTGATATGGAACATCACGACCAGACGCCTTTTCAAACGCCTTCACTAATTCCAAAACCGAAGTACCGCGACCGGTGCCGATATTATAGACTTTATATTCGTTCGGTCGGCCTAAATTCTCCAGAGCTGCCACGTGAGCCTTTGCCAAATCAACCACGTGAATATAATCACGCACGCCAGTTCCATCTGGAGTGTCATAATCGTCACCAAAAACGCTCAAATGCTCTCGCTTACCAACAGCAACTTGCGACACAAACGGCAGAAGATTGTTCGGGATTCCTGAGGGATTTTCCCCGATGCGACCGCTCGGATGCGCGCCAACTGGATTAAAATAGCGAAGAGACGTAAATTGCCAATTTTGATTTGTCGCAGAAATATCGCGGAGCATTTGCTCAATCATCAACTTTGTTTGGCCATATGGATTTGTGGCAGACAACGGCATATCTTCGGTAACTGGTAATTTAGCTGGATCGCCATAAACTGTTGCCGAACTAGAAAACACCAATTTCTTCACGTCAAATTCTTGCATCACATCAAGCAAAACCAACGTGCTTTCAAGGTTATTTTTATAGTAAAGAAGCGCCTTTTCAAC
>JABZJR010000030.1 GCA_015257705.1 Nanosynbacter sp. | reverse complement strand
GTATAAGACGAGTGCTGAGCGCGTCGTTCTGTATAATGACATTGATGATGGTGCGAAGTTGTCTACTGGCTCTAGGATTGTGTTGCCTGGAGGTGAGCTTCCAGAAAATGAGCGACCTGGTTATGTTGCTCCACGAAGTAGGTCGTACGGAAATCAATACTCTTCGGCATCATCTACTACGAGCGCGAGTCGAAGTTGGTTGACTGCTTCTGTCGGTAACCGATATGCGGCCGGTAACTGTACATGGTATGCATACGAGCGTCGTTTACAGCTTGGTCGTCCGATTGGTAGTTTCTGGGGCAATGCTAATACTTGGGCTACAAGTGCTCGTGCCGCTGGATTCGTAGTTAATAATACGCCAGCACCTGGTGCAATATTCCAGACTACTGCCGGATATTATGGTCACGTTGGTATTGTCGAGCGAGTTGAAAACGGTGTGGTTTACGTTAGCGATATGAACTACGCAGGTTATGGAATAATTACTCACCGCACACTCAACGGCGCAGGCAGTTATCTATATATCCACTAGAACTAGTTAATATTAGCACCTCCGCTATCTCTCGGGGGTGCTTTTTGGTATACTAAAGATATGTTTGTAGATATTGCAAAAGTTTTAGTGCGCGCCGGTAGAGGCGGTAATGGTGTAGTCAGTTTTCGTCATGAGAAATATGTCGATAAGGGAGGTCCCGATGGCGGTGATGGCGGTCGTGGTGGTGATATTGTTTTCTTGGCGACGAAGGATCTTAATACACTTTTGAATTTTAGATATAAGCCGGAGCTTAAAGCTGAAAAGGGTGGTGATGGCGGAAAACGTAATAAACGAGGAAAAAGTGGTGCGCCGCTAATCGTTAAAGTGCCGATGGGTACCCTAGTGAAGCGCGACGGTATGATAATTGCGGATTTGACCGAAGATCAACAACGGGCAGTGGTGGCTCGTGGGGGAGATGGTGGATTTGGAAATGCACACTTTACGTCTAGTACGCGCCAAACACCTAAAATTGCTGAACTTGGCGAGGCTGGCGAGGAATTCGAGGCAGAGTTGGAATTGAAATTATTGGCCGACGTTGGTTTGGTCGGCTTTCCGAACGCTGGTAAGTCGACGTTCTTAAGTGTGGTTTCTAATGCGCGTCCGGAGATTGCTAATTACGAATTTACGACTTTGACGCCGAATTTGGGGGTTGCCGATGTTGACGATGGGTCGATTTTGATCGCTGATATTCCGGGGTTGATTGAAGGTGCGTCAGAAGGTAAAGGTTTGGGTGATCAGTTTTTGCGACATGTCGAACGAACGGCCGTGCTGCTTCATATGATTGATGTGTATAGCGATGACCCGGCAGAGAAATATCAGGCAATTCGTCGCGAGTTGGAAAAATATTCTGAATCATTGGCGGAGCGTCCAGAGATAATAGCACTGACCAAATGCGAAGGCTTGGATGATGAGATTATTGCTATGCAGTCGACTGCTCTTCAAAAAGTAGCTAATGGCGCGCCGGTCGTGGCGATTTCTTCCCAGACGCACGACGGAGTGACTGAGCTTCTACGAATGTTGCGCGATGAAGTTGCTGGGTATCGAGAGCGTGAAGCTGAAATTGTTGATGAAAAAGAGGAAGATTTGCCGACAATTTCGCTGGACGATCATGTTATTTCTGATGCTTGGTCCGTAAGGCGAGTTTCTGGTGCTGAGCCTAATGAGGCTGACGATGAAGATGAGAAGATTGAGTTTATTGTTACGGGCGCTAAGATTGAAAAATTTGCTCGTCGGACTAACTTTGATCAGTTTGAATCTGTTAATCGCTTGCGAGATATTATGCGAAAAATGGGAATTACTCACGAATTGTTGCGCCAGGGGGCGATTGGCGAAAGTTTGATTCAGATTGGCGAATCTATGCCGTTTACATTGGTCGAGCAATAGATTATGCTGGTATAAATTAGCGTGAGCTTGATGGTATAATATAAATATGGCGCAAACATTTTTCTTCTACGATCTTGAAACTAGCGGTCTTAATCCCAGGCAAGATCGAATTATGCAATTTGCCGGTCAACGAACCGATATGGATTTGCAACCGATTGGCGAACCATATAATATTCTCGTGACACTAAATGACGATACGCTGCCGAGTCCTGATGCGTTGATGGTGACGGGCATAACGCCGCAAAAAACTGTCGAAGAGGGTTACACTGAGGCTCAATTTGCGCGTATGTTAAGCGAGGAAATATTTACGCCTGATACGATTGCTGTTGGTTTTAATAATATCCGTTTTGACGACGAGTTTATTCGTCATTTGTTTTGGCGGAATTTTTACGATCCATATGAGTGGACCTGGAAAGATGGTCGATCCAGGTGGGATTTATTAGATGTGGTGCGCTTAACCAGGGCGCTTCGACCTGAAGGAATTGAGTGGCCAGTTGACGATAAAGGTGAGCCGAGTAACCGCTTGGAGCTCATCACCAAAGCCAATGGAATAGAGCATGAAAATGCGCATGATGCGCTAGCAGACGTGACGGCGTTGATTGCTGTGACTAAATTGATTAAGCAGAATCAGCCGCAAATGTACGACTATTTGCTGAAAATGCGCGACAAGAAATTAGTCCAGAAACTGGTGAATGTTGATGATAAAAAACCTTTTGTTTATGCCAGCGGTCGATATGACAAAGAATTCGCCAAAACGACCGTGGCTTTTCCGCTAACTACGAGCCGAAACGGCGGCGTGATTGTTTATGATTTGCGCTATGATCCGACGCCGTTTGTTGATCTGAGCGTTGAGGAATTGTCAGCGAAGATATTTGCAACGTGGAAAGAAAGGCAAGCTGAGGATTTCATCAAATTGCCAGTTAAGGAATTGCAATATAATCGCTGTCCAGCAGTTTCGCCACTTGGCGTGTTGACTCAGGGTGATGGCTGGAAGAAGATTTCTCTGGATGCGGAAACCGTACAGAAGCACCAAGATATTTTACTTTCTCATCCGGATTTTGCTGAAAGGTTGCGTAGTATATTTGAAAATAAGCCAGAGTTTAAGAAAATGACCGATCCAGAAGCGCAATTATACGACGGGTTTTTGGATAATAGTGATCGAGTTCGTGTTGAAGCTGTGCGCAATGCCGATGAGCGTGAGCTAGCTGACTTTTACCCGGATTTTCAGGATGAGCGATTGTCGCCACTATTGTTACATTATAAAGCGCGAAGTTTTCCTAATTTGCTTAGTGAAGATGAGTTGCGACAATGGGAAGAATGGCGAACTGGTCATTTACAGACGCAACTGCCGCAATTTATGAAATCTCTGCAGAGATTAGCACCTAGCGCGACTGACGAACAACAGTTTATTTTGCAGGAATTACAGTTATGGCTGGAATCGGTCTTGCCTTCTGTTGACGCCTGAAACGCGGTTATGCTAAAATCAGAAAGATGGTTTCGCATAGGAAAACAAAAAATGGAGGAACGGATGTTGATTAAGAACAGAAAACACGTAGTATGTATAGGAATGCTGTCCTTAGTATTTGTATTATCAGCATTGGCAGTTCTGTCGCCTTTGGTTAGAGCAGAGGAATCGCCTAAGTATACATGGAGAGATATAACTATACCTGGACAGGGGAATATTTCGGAGTCGCGTGTCAGTCTGGACGGGTCAAAGCTTTTTGTCTTGCGGAAAAATTTGTCTGGTGGTGGCGTTAGTCTTCTGGTTTCTGTGGACGATGGCGCAAGCTGGAATACTTTCGCTGCGCCAGAAGGTGCGAATGGATTGCTAGTTAGCTCCGATGGCTCTAGGCTGGTCGTAAAGGGGAAGCATGGTGAAAATGCTATCTACATCTCTACTGATGGCGGTCGAACTTGGACTAAGCGTAATCAGTTCGTTGCAGATACTGCGCGTGTATTTATGAGTCCAGACGGCTCCACGTTGGCTATGTGTGGGAGTGTAACTTCCCATACAGATCCTATGAGCGTATCTACCGATGGCGGCAATACTTGGGTGCCGAAAGGAGGGGAGTGGTCCCGACTATGTCTTTAATGGCGGAAAGATGGCTCGTCGGAGTAATGGTGGCTCATTACGGCAGTCTACCGACTATGGCATGACTTGGTCTACTATTGGACATTCTGTTGATCGTGTCAGCTTTAGCCCTAATAGTAAGGGTGCATTTGATGGTTCTTACACATCTGTAGATGGTGGCGCCAACTGGGTTCAGACGCCCGAGTATCCTATAGACGACATACGTAATGTCGTGTTGAGCGGTATTAGTAATGACGGTAAAAAAATATTTGCTACATTTGATGGTACTCCAGCTGTACCGGTTGTTGTGACTACGGATGGGGGTGAAACTTGGCAGAAATGGGGCAATGAGACGGTTTCTTCTGCGGCGTCTATCTCTATGTCGGCTGATGGTCACAAGATATTGGCTGTGTCACCAGATAACAATATCTATCGACTAGCAACTCTACCAACGCCTCCACCTGTAACTCCTGGTGGTACTGGTACGGGTACAGGCGGAACTGCCACTTCGTCCACAGGCTCTTCATCTTCAGGTGCTTCAACCGCCGCAACAACAATATCGTCATCCGCTTCCAGCAAAAAACCAGAAAAATCATCAAACCTTGCCGAAACAGGAAACTCTGTTTGGGCAGTTAGTGGGTTAGCTGTTATCGCCGTTGTAGCTGGCGGATTAGCGCTAAGAAAACGGTTGTAGATCGCGCGCTTTTAAAATCGTTGTATATTTTATAAAAAACTGTTGACATGGCGTATGCGCTTATGTTAATTTAAAAGCAATCATTACTATGTAGTGAAAACAAACAGTAAATTGGGTGAGGGACCAATGTCATGTAATATGCCAGAATAGGTATAAACTATTCGTATATAACAAAAACAAATTGGGAGGAAAAAATGTTATATAAAAACAAAATAAAAGGACAAAACATATTAAAGAGCGCAGTAGCTTTAATGCTTATGCTCACGCTGTCTTTATCTACAGCTCTGTCACCACTGGCTAAAGCAGAAGAAGCAAGGCACACGTGGAAGACTTTAACGCCAGGGTCGGTTTCTGATAGGTTGGGCGAGATTTATATTAGTCCAGACGGCTCGAAACTTTTTGGCTGGGAGCAGGATACTGCTCATAATACAAGCTTCTGGATGTCTGCAGATGATGGAGCTACTTGGAGAAAAATATGGTCGAAGCAGGCAATAGTAGAGCGCGTGTCGATTGGCGCGGACGGGTCTAAAATAGTATTGGAATATGGAAATTCTTTCAGTATATCAACAGACGGCGGTCAGAGTTGGGTGGAAAAGGGACCGGATCCAGTACACGGGAACGTACTTATTAGCCCAGACGGCTCCTTTTTAGTCAGCTGTTCTGGTAGTGGTCCTACTGGCTATACAACCTACATTTCTACTAACGACGGTCAGACCTGGACTCAGAAAGGTACTGTCACTACTGTTCTGTCGTGTCCTCGGTACGTGTCTAATAATGGCTCGATGATTATTCAAAATTATGGTGATATGGCACGATCAACTGATTATGGTCAGACCTGGACGGAAACCCCTGGTGTTTTAAATGTGGACGTCCTGCCAACATCATTCAGTAATAACGGAAATAACATATTTGAGGGAGATAGGATTTCGTTGGATGGCGGTAATCACTGGACTCCTTCAAACGCTCCAATCCCAGCTGGTTATATGATCATGCAGACGGGTATTAGTGATGACGGTAAGAAGTTATTTGTTTCTACTAAGTCGACTACTGGCGCCAACCCTAGGGCAACGACACTTCTTATATCAGTAGACGGAGGCAGGACTTGGCATTCGGAGGATGGTGCTAGCGATTATGATATGATGGCTATGTCGAGCGATGGATCTAAGCTGTTTTATGTATACCATAAGAACAACACTGTCTACCGCGTGGGAACTCTGCCAGCAGCTCAGCCTGTGACTCCTGGAGCAGGTGCGGGTGGAACCGCTACTCCTTCAGCATCTACTTCTGCCACTCCTGGGCAAAAGCCAGGAAAAGCGTCAGGGCGTTTGGCTGAAACAGGAACTTCAACTTGGATGGTTGGTGGGTTAGCTGCTGTGGCTGTCGCCGCTGGTGCGTTGGTGCTGAGAAAACGGCTGTAAAAAATTAGGTCATAGACGGAGCGAGCTTTTGAGATTCAATCTCATCATAAGGCTCGCTCTTTTTCATATTGGAAAGTAGATAAATTGATAATAAAATAAGTTCGCTTTTTTGATTTGGTGTAAAGTAGCGGATTTTTCTGTTGATTCGTCGTTGTGCGATTTCGCCGGCAATGCTAATGAATTCCCAGAACAGGGCAGAAAGTGATTTTCTGAGGATAATTGCTGATGGTACGATAATTGCCCAGAAAATAACCATTAAAATTGCGGGCAGACTGATGTTCGTGAAGGGGATTTTTCCTAGGAAAAAGAAGAAAAATAGCTGGTCAATTACAAAAGGCGCGAGTAGTATCGCTCCGAGTGTTATAACTAAGTAAATGCCCAGCTTTCTCATAGATCTAACTGTAGCAAATAAGATATTGACTTGCAATCATAAGCGTAATGTGTTTTAACTCTGATTTGCGTCGATATTTGGACTGGAAAAAATTGTTAAAAACCTGTATAATATAGCGGTTATGACAGAGGTAATTCGTGTTAAAGGTGCTCGTGAGCACAATCTGAAAAATGTAGATATTGAGATTCCGCGAGATCAGCTGGTGGTGATTACTGGGCTTAGTGGGTCTGGGAAGTCCAGCCTGGCATTTGATACGATTTATGCTGAAGGTCAGCGCCGCTACATGGAGAGCTTGAATTCTTATGCGCGTCAATTTTTGGGCACAATGGATAAGCCTGATGTTGATTCGATTGAAGGGCTTAGTCCAGCGATTTCGATTGACCAGAAGTCGACCAGCCGCAATCCGCGATCTACCGTGGCTACAGTTACCGAAATATATGATTATCTTAGGCTTTTGTTTGCACGAATTGGCGTGCCGCATTGTCCGATTTGTGGCAATGAAGTGACGCGTCGCACGACCGAGGTGATTATTGACGAGATTCTGCGACAATTTGTTGATAAGCGAATTTTGCTATTGGCGCCAATTGTTAAGAATAAAAAAGGTGAGTTTGCGCATATTCCGGAGCAATATCAGCGACTTGGTTATGCCAGGGTTCGTGTGGATGGCGTGGTGTACGCGCTGGATGAATTTCCGGAGCTGCAAAAAAGTTACAAGCATAACATCGAGCTGGTGGTTGATAGGCTGGCGTTGACGGCGGAAATGCGATCTCGATTGAGTCAGAGCGTTGAGCAGGCGCTAGATCTAGGTCAGGGCGTTATCGAGGTTTTGGACGCGGATAGCGACGAAGTGAAGACATTTTCGCAGAGATATGCTTGTGTTGATCACCCTGATGTCGATATTCCAGAGCTGGAGCCGCGACTGTTTAGTTTTAACGCGCCGCAGGGAGCTTGTCCTGTGTGTACGGGTTTGGGGTCGAGGTTGGAGGTCGATCCAGAATTGGTCTTTAATAACAATTTGACAATTTCCGAAGGCGCAATTCGACCGTATAATCGAATGAATTCTGACGCTTGGAATATGAAGCGATTGGCGTCTGTTGCTGAAGCTCACGGCTTTAGCTTGAAAGTTCCCGTAGGCAAGCTTTCTGATGATGCTAAACATAAAATATTATACGGAACTGGCGACCAAAAATATCGCGTTGATTTGGGTGGCGGTCGGCATTATGATACGACTTATGAGGGTGTTATTCCTAATCTGGAGCGGCGTTGGAAAGAAACTGATAGCGATTTTATGCGACGAGATATTGAGCGATTTATGCGCGAGAGGGACTGTTATGCCTGTAAGGGTGCGCGCTTGAAACCTGTGGTTTTGGCGGTGACGGTTCATGAATTGAATATCGTTGACGTGTGCGATTTGAGTGTTGATGACGCGTTGGATTTGTTTGACAATAAGCTTCAATTGACCGAGCAAGAAATGACGATTGCTCGCTTGATTGTGAAGGAAATTAAATCTCGTTTGGCGTTTATGAGTAATGTTGGGCTGAATTATTTGGAGCTAAGTCGAGCGGCTAATACATTGAGCGGTGGCGAGGCGCAGCGAATTCGCTTGGCGACGCAAATTGGCGCTGGACTTCAGGGCGTGCTTTATGTGTTGGATGAGCCGTCGATTGGACTTCATCAACGTGACAACGACAAGTTGATTGATATGCTGAAGCGCCTTCGTGATTTAGGAAATTCTGTGCTGGTGGTTGAGCACGACGAGGATACGATTCGTCAGAGTGATTTTTTGGTTGATATGGGGCCAGGAGCTGGTGTGAATGGCGGTCAAGTAGTAGCAATGGGAACGCCTGAAATTGTTGCGAAAAATGAGAACAGTATAAC
>JABZJR010000002.1 GCA_015257705.1 Nanosynbacter sp. | reverse complement strand
CTCAAACACACTCTTGCCGATATTAAATCCACGGCAATGTAAAAACGTGTTTGACATAGCGCCACCAATTAAAATCCGATCCGCCTTTTTAATTAGACGCTTAATTAGTAATATTTTATCGCTAACTTTCGCGCCGCCAATAACCGCAACCAACGGGCGTTTTGGCTTATTCATCGCCTCAGTGATAGTTATATACTCTTTTTCTAATAGTAATCCCGCTAGCCCTGGAACACACAATGTAATCGCATGAGTGCTGGCGTGCGCCCTGTGCGCGACCGCAAATCCGTCCTGCACAAAATAATCTGCTCGGACAGCGCGTTGAATTGACTTGGCAAATGTTAAATCATCGGCCTCCTCCTCGTCATAAAAGCGTAAATTCTCCAACATAAGAATACTACCTCGTGGCGTGCGGCGAACAGCTTGATGAACGACTTCACCCACGCAATCATCCAGCAATTCTACAGGACGGCTCAACAACTTGGATAGGTGATCCGCGACGACTTTCAGGCTAAACTTAAGATCCTTACCTTTTGGTCGCCCCAGATGAGACATGAAAACAATCTTGCAATTCTGCTCCAGCAAATATCGGAGTGTGGGCAGCGAAGCACGAATTCTTAGATCATCAGAAATCTGACCACGCTTTGTTAGTGGCACATTATAATCTGCTCGCAGAAGAATAGTTTTTCCACGTAGATCAACATCGCGAATTGTTTGCTTCGGAAATTTTCTGCCCACCCAAATTCTCCTTATGACAATGTCTTGACTTGGATATTGTCAGTTTTACCTGGCTCTGGATTGTGGCCACTAACAAGCACAACAGTAACTGGGTCTGCGCCGAAATAGCCTTCTTGTTTCAACTCGTCAGCTAACTTAGTTGCTGCATTTGGGTCGTTTGGTCGAACATATGGACGAGAAGCGTACCTTAACGCCAACTTTTGCGCGGTCTTCACATCTTCGGTTACACAAACAATTGGCAAGTTCGGACGATATGCAGCAACGTTAATTGCAGTAGCGCCAGTGTGCGTTTCCGCAATAATAGCTCGAGCCTTAATTCTCCTTGCCAATTGAGCTGCTGTGTAGCTTAAAATCGCGTCAGTTTTTTCACGCATTTCAGCCTTTTCTACTAACATTACTTCACTATGTTCTTGAGTGTAAATAATAGTCTTGCGCATCGCACGAACGGTTTCAACAGGATATTTACCATTAGCAGTCTCATCAGACAGCATAACTACGTCAGCGCCTTGGATTACGGCATTTGCAACGTCGCTAACTTCAGCACGACTTGGTTCTGGATTATCAACCATACTACCCATCATTTGTGTTGCAACGATCACCAGCTTGCAATATTTACGACACAAGGCAATAATTCGACGCTGTACAACTGGGACAATTTCCGCACCAGCTTCCACCGCCAAGTCGCCGCGAGCAACCATAATACCGTCACTAGCCTTAACGATTTCCTCCAGATTCTCTGGATCAACGGCAGACTTAGTCTCAATCTTGGCAATAATATTGGCTGTCGAACCCAGGTCTGTCAATCGACGACGCAAATCAATAATGTCATCAGCTTTTTGAATAAAGCTCAATGCAACATAATCAAAATCTTGGTTCGCGCCCCATTCCAAATCGTTAATATCTTTCTGAGTAAGAATATCGCCGCCAAAATCTGTGTCTGGCAAATTCAAGCCCTTGCGACTCATCAAAAAACCGTCGTTCTGAACTTCTACGCGAATTGCAGTTGGGCTAACAATTTCTCGCACAACCGTCCTGATCTTGCCATCAAACATGTAAAGTGGCTCGCCGACTTTCATCTTCTCCGCCAAATTGTACTGCACTGGCAAATTGAAGCCGCCGTCATGATCAGTAATTTCTGAATCCAAGACCAACATATCGCCAACCTTAACATTCAGCATGTTATCTTTCAAAACACCCAGGCGAATCTTCGGACCTTGCAAATCTTGTAGGATTGCGACAGGCTTGCCCAACTGTTTACTAGCTGTGCGCACCCAATCGATCTGCTCAATTCGCTCCTCGTTAGCGCCGTGGCTAAAGTTCATACGGATGCCGTTAACACCGGCCTCCAACAATTGGTAAACCTTTTCTTGGCTGAACGTTGCTGGCCCAATTGTTGCTAATATTTTTGTTCGTTTAAATATATTATCACTCATTTTTAAAATTATACCACGAAATAACAGTGATGAAAAACGCTTGATACAATATAATATGACAATAATCATTAACAGGAAATAAGCTTGCAAAACCCTCAAGACAAAATTTTAATTGGTGAAGCCTATTATTTTGATGTGGTAGGTAGGCAAATTGTTGCTAAAGGATTTGGTCAGTTTGACCCTGCCAATTACCATCTTAAGGCAGAACTTTCGACAACAGCCCCAGGCACATACAATAAGTTATTTATCGTCATAAAAACTCGCTCACAATACGTAACGCCTTTTGCATTTTACCGCAAACAGCTTAGCGAAAACTCTGTTTACACCCCCGCTTATGATGTTCGCGCCTACCTAAAATGGCCAGTCAACGCTGGCATAGAATCAATTCTTCGAAAATCAACTACAATAAATATTCTCATTAACGCAGAACATGCACCCGATACCGTAATCACCAATGTCGACATGAAAAATATTACCAGTACAATTACTAAAAGGGCGGCCACTTCTAGAATATGTTACGCTACCTATAAAAATATTAATCTCACCATATCATCAACCCATTCGATCCTCCGCACAAATAAATTGACGATCAGCACAGA
Source organism: Nanosynbacter sp. (assembly GCA_015257705.1). GTDB lineage: Bacteria > Patescibacteriota > Saccharimonadia > Saccharimonadales > Saccharimonadaceae > Nanosynbacter. Next base: position 30,051 of record JABZJR010000002.1, on the reverse strand, counting down.
CAAATCTCGCCTTCAGACCTACCTCAATTACGCCTTTTCTCACACAAAAGGGTCTTTCCAGATAACTGATATCGGTAAAATACTTCTCGCGTTTCAATTATATTGGATTAGTCACTTCGATAATACGCATTGCCTTATCCAATCAGTGGATTTGCGCGGAATTGCAATATTACATCTCGCAAATCCCTACTTAGAGTCTATATCTCCAACCAAATATCGTCCCTCAATAAGTCTACAAGACTCCATGAAACCATTAACTCTTATAAAAATGACCCATTTTTTCATCAACCCAAACCGCCAAAAAACTCTTGGGTCTTATAGTAAAATTGGGCTAGCTTTCACGCGAATTATCGATTACCGTTTTCATACAAATTCAAATGTATTTCATATGAATATTGCAAATCTGATTTTTGCCCTTCAAAGTTTTGCAGAAGGAATCGCAGAAAACGAACTTAAAAAGCAGCATAGAAAATCAAAAAATGAAACAGTTAAAAGTATTGAAAAAGCTATTCAGTTAATTCAGCTCAGCGGTGATATTAACGATAATGTTAAAAAATTCTACAATAAGCCAACCAACATAGTCTACCATCTTTTAACTCGCCCAACTTTCAACCAGTCTCTCAATATCGCCTTAGAAAAATTAGGAATAAGAATAGAAAATCATAAGACAATGCTAAAAGTAATACAGAAAGCTCGACAACAAGTTGTGCATAGCGAAGGTTATGACGTTGAATTTCTCTTAAGTATTCTTACTAGCACTGTGTCCCAGATAGAGATTGGTGAAAAAGATCCAAAAACTAAATTCGTTCGTATTGACGGCCAACTCGAAAAACTTTATATACTACTACGCGAAATGATAATAAGATATTTTGATAATTACAGTAACTAGCGAACTTCCAAACTACCATCAACATGCGAGATCAGTGGATCAAGCAAAAACTCAATGGCTCGTCGATTTCCAGTTGTTATTTCCACAACAGAATTCATGCCTGGAATCATTTTCAGCTCAATATTTTTCGAGGTTTTTAGACTATCAAGCTTAACCCTAATCCGATATATTAACCCCAATTTATCGTTAACTATCGCATCTGGACTAATCGATTGAACCGTCCCACTCAAATAGCCATATCGCTGGAACGAATATGCATCCACTTTCACAACAACTCGTTGACCAACATTTACAAAACCAATATCCCTACTTTGCAGCGACGCCTCCACAACAAGCGACTCTTCAAGAGGTGTAATCTCGGCAATTATTTGAGCCGCCGACACCACGCCACCAATGGTATTTGTCTTTAAAGACAATACTGTACCGTCAACTGGCGCCACAATTGTTGTCTGTTCTAATGCCACCCTTGCTCTTATCAGAGAATTTTCAAGTTCAATAATTTTATTATCCTGAGAGATTGCAGTAGCCGCATTACTCACCCGAAGTTCATTTAAGCTCACTGCGGCTTGATTTTTCGCATTGTCTATTGTAGACTCCACCTGGGTCATCTGCTGCTTTTGTGAAGATAACGACGATTCAAGAGAAGCAATATTCTGTCTTACAGAATTAAGATCACTACGAAGCTGCATTTGCTGTAATGGTGTTCCATGCTCCATTAGTTTATTGATCTGCTGCTCTTTAGCTTTATCCTTAGTCAACATATCATTAAGATCCTTGCCTACACTATCCAATTGGGAAAGTTGCTTCTGAAGATTTGTTAAATTTGTTGAGGAGAGAAGCTTCCTGGATTCCAATATATCATTTTGCGCATGCATTTTTTCAATCAAACTTTGCTTCGTCTCCTCTGTTAAACCTGACTTATTGATATCATCCATGACAATTGAAGACGAGACTCCTTTTGCGATAGATCTCTCAATTTTAGCAATAGCTAAAGTCTTCTCCACCGATTCGACATTCTGCTGAGCGACTTTTTTATCTAACTCAACCACAATATCACCTTTTTTAATGCGTTGACCTTCACGCACTTTTATATCAACAACTGTTCCAGGCGCTGACGATTGTAAAACTTTTGTACCGCTTTCCGATGCTAATTTCCCTTGACCCGAAACAACCACGTCCAACTTTCCAAAATACAACCAAGCTCCAGCAGTCATCAATAATAAAACTGTCATCCAAATAACAATATGTCCGAGCGGAGAGGTTGGTGTTTCAATAATCTCTTGAGCGGCTGGCAAAAATTCATATTGCAAGCGCCGATCTCGATATCGCCAATACGCTGATAACTTAGACATCTTCACCTCCCATTTGCTGATTATGCAAATAAGCATACAGGCCATTCTTTTTCAGCAACACCCGAGGCGTTCCGTACTCCACTAATTGCCCTTTATCAATTGCCATAATTTTATCAACTGATTTCAATGTTGATAGCCGATGTGCGATTATAATAACAGTCCGTCCGGCAACAATTTGTTTCAAGTTTTTCTGAATGACATTTTCTGATTCATAATCAAGCGCGGAAGTTGCCTCATCAAAAATCAATATCTTTGGATCATGGAGTAGTGCTCTTGCGATTGCTATGCGCTGTTTTTGCCCGCCAGACAAGCCCTCACCACGCTCACCAACTTGCGTATCATAACCTTCTGGTAGCTCTAATATAAAATCATGTGCTCCCGCAATTTTTGCAACACGAACAATTTCTTCCATGCTCGCCGAAGGCTTGTGTATACAAATGTTTTCACGAACGCTAGCATTAAACAGAAAATTCTCCTGTAGAACAACACCAATTTGCCTCCTCAGCCAAGATGGATCAGTTGTCGCAATATCAACCCCGTCAATGAGAATTTTTCCTGATTCTGGAATATACAATCTTTGCAATAGTTTTGATATTGTACTCTTTCCAGATCCGCTTCGCCCAACTACGCCCACAACTGTCCCCGGATGAATACCAAAAGACACATTACGAATCACCTCCGGCCCATCCGGTTTGTATCGAAAATAGACCTTATCAAAACGAATGTCGCCTTTTATGCTTGGTAGGCGAGATTTAGTTGGATCAAGGGTTGGTTCGGTTTTGTTATTAAAAATATCACCCAATCGCTTAATTGACACTCCTGCTTGCTGAAAATCCTGCCAAGATTGTACCAGTCTCAGTACTGGCCCGCTCACTCGACCCGACAACATTCGAAACGCAATAAGAGCACCGATGGTCAAGCTGCCAGACATTACCATATGCGCACCAAACCATAAAATAGCAATATCAGAAATCTTCTGAATAAACTGACCGATTATACCAGCATTATTTGATAAAATTGATGTCTTATAACCAGCTCGAACATAGCTAGCAAGTCGCCCCTCCCACTTCTTTTGTAGTTCCGGCTCTAGCGCAAAAGACTTAATGGTTTGAGCTCCATTGATTGACTCCACCAGATATGATTGTGCTTCGGCGCCAGTATTAAATCGCTCGTCCAACCGATATCTAAATAGAGGCGTCACAATAGCAGATAGTATTACGAACACTGGCAAGCTAGCTAGAACAACCCAGGTCAACGTTGTACTATACCATATCATTATGACGATATATACAAATATAAAACACAGATCAATAACTGTTGTCATTGGCGCACCTGTCAGAAAAGAGCGGACTTTTTCTAGCTCCATGACCCGAGCAGTCGTGTCGCCAACGCGCCGAGTCTCAAAGTATCGTAGCGGCAATGCAAATAGATGACGAAACAGCCGCGAACTTAAAATCACATCAATTCGACTCGTGGTGTGAGTAAAAATATAACTTCGCGCAATGCCAAGCATCATCTCAAATAGCGCAACAACAATCAGCCCAAATACAATCACGTCTAGTGTCGATACGCTATGGTGTGCTAACGCCTTATCAATCACAACTTGCGTGAGAATCGGTGCAAGTAACCCTATAATCTGTAAAATAAACGCCGCCAGCAGTACTTCTAATAATGGCCTCCTGTATTTTATGATCGTCGGAATAAACCATTTGATATCAAACTTACGCTCGACATCCTTCCAAAACCGTTGCGCAAATAACAATACTCGACCAGTCCATCCTTTCTCAAACGCCGCTCTTTCGATAATTTGAGGTGGCGAACCGTCAGGCATAAGTATAAGTAGTTTACCATTGTCAATGCGCGCCAAAACAGCAAACTTATCTTTCTTCATACCAACAATCACTGGCATTGGTAATTTTTCCAGCTGCTTATATTTCACCGTAGATATCTTAGCCTTTAACTTCAGAGTTCGGGCGGCACGAAGCATATCAACCTCATTCATAATACCCTCCTCCAATGCCAGGGCGTGCTTCAGCTGCTCAGGATCAGCTGCAATACCATGAAATTGCGCAATCGTAATAAAGCAGTACAGGCCTGGGTCTATTGAGTTTGATTTTTGTGACTTCTCTGACATATACGCAATCCAAGCCCACCAGATTTTATCAAAAGTGTAGCAGAAATTTTACAAAGACCAAAGCTTAAGCGGTTGGAGCTGTCCAGTATTGCGTAACTATAGATTCTACTTGAGACGGCTGGCTAGACAATGCCTGCTGCCAAGTCATTCCCGTATCCTTCTGGAAAGTAGACATTGCTTGAATCAAACTCTCAATCTGTGTATGTGTGATAAATTTACCATCTTCAGATGTAAACGTTTCAATCTTATAATTATCTCCTCGATACCATGAGTCAATTACCACTGAATCTAGAGATCCCGGCATATATACCACTAAATCGTCACTGCGCCGCTCAAAAATAACATCCTGTAACTTATGCTTCAACCGAACTTCATCAGCAAGGCCGTTCATGTCATAAATCCTATCTACTCCATCTCCCTTGTTGAAGATGTAGAGGTCGTCGCCCTTACCACCATAGAGTGCGTCATCGCCAGTGCCACCAATGAGAGTGTCGTTACCAGATTCGCCACGGAGCCAGTCGTCGCCAGAGTCGCCATCTATTAAAGTATACTGACTACCCACACTGAGAGAATCTCCACTAGCCGTTCCGCGTAAAACCTGTTCACCAGCAAAGTCGATGATACGACCATATTCCGCCGATTTACCAACATAATAACTTCTCAAAACAATAAACTCTCCGCTGCTCTTCAGCCCGTAATATTTCATTGCCCGCACAAACTCGCTCAGCAAACCAACGCCAGCAACAGAGTCTCGAGAGATAGCATCATCTATTATCTGTTTAGCTTTCTCGAATGAAATCCCATCATTGTCATCATCCACACTATTCACTATATCTTTCAACTGCGCCTGAGAAATCAATGATACATACACAACCTCAAACAACTTAGTGTACGAAGATTTTAGCAAGGGCGCCGAGTTGGCGTTTGGCGACCCTTGAAATTCTGCACCAAAAAATTTCTCCAATACAGCCAATTTTCGAGCATCAAACGCATCGCCGCGGCTTTTCGGATCAACGGAACCCACTCCCGCCCAACGCGCCAAAATATCCTCAACTAGCGCCTCGCGTTTTGCAACATCTTTTTCTGCAATAAACTGATTGACCAAACCGCGTAAAGAGCTGGATTTATCCTGCATTATCGCCTTATGCAATGAACCGACATTGCCCGCTCCTTGTACATTTGGAAGCAGCGCAACATCATCGGAAATCTCTACCTGTGACGAATCCACCGAATACACCGGATTACGATTCAGCAGATATTCTCCAGTCATCCGAGTACTGCCATCCGCCAAAGTAAACGTTCCTGTTCGCACTTGGATGTTATTAGCGCCGTCGGTCACGCCAGTGTTGTTATACGACAAGCCAATGGACACAATCCCCAAATCAACCAACTGCTTTAATTCGCCAGCGGAAGCAATACCGTCGCCGTCAGAATCTTGCCAAATCCGCAGCAGTGTATATATCACATCATTGCTATCGATCTTGCCGTCCTTGTTGTTGTCATACTCTGCCAATGCCATAAACCCGCTTGATGCCAACGTTTTACTATCTTTCATTAACGTACGGTCGCCGAACAACTCATTGCCGCCATTAATTATCCCGTCGCCATTTTTATCATATGCCAGCAAGCCTTCTTTGACACCAACCCACGAGGTTTTTTCAGCGAAGCCGTTATTGTCCAAGTCAAAGAACACATTTGAATCATCAATCGACACTGTCGTTATTCCATCGCCGTCCAAATCAAACACCAGCGGATCAATACGGCGGTTTTGCTCGGCTTGGGCTTTCTGCATATCAACATATGACTTCATAAATTCGCCTGAAACAAGAAGACGCTCATATTTTTGGACAATATATTTAGCGTAAGCAATCGACGCATCAGAATAAGTCCCCCAACTATAAGTTCCGTCAGGCAAAATATAAAGGACACCTCCACTTGAATACGCGCCTAGAGGAGGTGTGTCTGAGGGCATAATTTTATTAAAACGAGCACTGTCGTTAGCTTTTGCTATTTCAATAACAGTTAAGGCGTTGATAAATTGCAGAATATCACTATTGTCAGCAAACTCGTATTGGGAATCAACTGTACTTGTCATAGCGTACTGGAAGCCCGACTTGTTAGGGTCATCTCGTAAAAACTGGCTTAAGTGGTGATGTGAGAAATCTAGAAAGCCACCTCCAAGCTCACCACTAGCACCTCCAGCTTGTCCTCTATAAAACATCAACGTATCTTCTACTGAATATCCATCAGACCCATTTGATATAGAGCCATCTACATTTTTTATAAAATCCTGTATTCGCTTATAGCCTTCAGCATTGCTAATTATACCCTTGACAACCTGAAGCTTTATTAATAACATTTTTGATACAGCTTCAAAATTAACCCTTTTATAATCAATTTCGGTATTATTGATGTGTCGAATAGTCTTTCCTAAGTCCGCGCCATAATACATACCGACCCAGTCAAGGGAGTTGACATGATCCGTGCTATAGTTATAAAAACGACTCCATTTTTTATTAAAATCAGCATCCATAGACTTAATAATAGGGACGGGACTAACAGCATTAAAAGTAACTGAGTCATATATCTTGTCGTCTGTTGAGCTCGAATATGTCATAAACTGAGCAATAGCACCCCCTAAAGAGTGCCCAGTAAAACTGTAGTCTACCAAATATTGCGATCCATATGTTTGACTTACTTGATGATAAAAATTTACCGCATCGACAAACTGTTGCGGCAATATCCTCAACCCTATTTGCAAGTCTGTGAATATATCACTAGGACTAAAGTCATTGCCCAATATGTCCGCCTGAGTACCCATATAAGCAAACACTATATCTTTTGTTGCGGGATCTTGAATAGCGATACCATAAAAACCTGATGAACTATTTGAATAGGTATCAATAATAATCCAGTCCTTAAGGGTAGATAAAGCAGAAAATTCCGGAGAGACGGAACCATCTTTACCTAAATAGTCCTTGATTCTATTATTACCTATAAGATAGCCTATTGTTGTCTGTTTCTTATTGTAATATGTGCTTATATCCGAATACGCCAGCGCGCTTAAGGCCAAATATTGCTCATTAGTTATATTCACTCCACCTCCTCTTTATATATTTATCTACATCACTCGAAGATTCTATATTGCTAATGTCCTGATCTTCCAGCCATAGCTCATGTAGTGAATCATGATAGTCTATAGCCAGCATTACGCCCATTTGCTTTCTTATTTCAGAAGTCACTCTATATATACGCTCTGACAAATCATCAAAATTAACGTCATTCTCTAAAGATATCGTCATATATATTTTTCTGCCAAATTTATTAAATGCATCTTTATAGGAGGGTATGTTTTTCGTAATAGCTCTGCCAACCTCTATATTGCTGTTTATTCTTATTGATTTGAGTATAGCTCTACCGCCAAACTGCTTGCTAACTAGGTTAGCTATATCATTCCTAGACTCTCTTTCCCAAATACGATCTGGATAGGTATCAGAGTAAGCACTCTCGCCTTTTCTATAGTCAGCTCTATTCCACACTTCAAACCTAAGACTACTATCATCAACCGGATAAGCATCCACATACGGATCGCCTTCAACTCCAATACCGCCACCCTCAATGCGATAATTTTCTACTATAAACTCTTTCCCATACTTTTCCTTAAGGTATTGCGCCATTTTATGTTGCTCTACCAAGGCACCGCCATTGATGAGCAGGTAGATAGCAGCTATTAATATAGCAACTCCTGCTATAATCCAGAATTTTGATATACGCTTTCGGGTGGATTTTAGTTTAGAGTGTACTTTTTGCGCAGGAGTGTTTTTAGGCGATCTTTTGCCGTCCTGGACCTTTCTAGCGTTTGCGTGTTTTGTTTTTATCGCGCTGCTCTTTATCATTAGATTCCTACCCAGCTATTACTACTATCTTAGCATCATTTTATAGTAAGCATAAGTTCCTTGCAAGATTAAAAACAAATAAAAAAGACCAGTAAGGTCTTCTGTCTGTTACATGGTGACCTTACCGGGAATCGAACCCGGATTGCCAGGATGAAAACCTGGTGTCCTAACCGTTAGACGATAAGGCCACGACTTCAGATATCATAACAAATTATCGTCGAATTGTCTATAGCAAATCAGCCACTTCTCCGCCGTTATCTATTAATGTATAATATTTCCATGACAAAGCAGAAGAAAAAGCGCAATAAAAAATATTCCGGAATGGACGCGACATCTCAGCAACCAAGGGTAACAAGGATTACAGCAACGAATCGCTCCAAATTATCTCAATGGTTTTTTGATCGGAAAAAGCTCATTCGCACCATTAGCATGGCGGGACTCGTTGTAGTTGTCTTAATTATCGTTATTTCTGGAATATTGAGCCTGTTTCGTTAACAAACCGGCAGCTTAAATCCAAAGGTGCTACCTTTTCCCTCTTCTGATTCAAAGATCATTTCGCCGTCGTGCGATAAGATAACTTTCCTCGCCAAAAATAAGCCAACGCCAGTGCCGTCTGGCCGCTTTTTTCTGGCATTTGTGCCGCGGAAGAATTTGCCAAACAGATTTGCTTGCTCTGATTTTGGCACACCAATTCCCGAATCTTTCACTGTAAATTCAATCGCGCCATTACTATTTTTCAGAGAAATTATTACCTTTTTGTGCGGATTTGAATAGTAAATAGCGTTGTCGATCATATTCAGCATAACTTGACGAATCTTCTCAGCGTCAGCTGTAATCAATGGAACTTTTTTATCAATCTTTAGGTCCATTTCTACAGACCTCTGATCCGCCACAACCTTAAGCAAGGCAACTTCATCCCGAAGAATTTGAGCAATGTCTATCTTCTGTTTATCAATATTAAATTTACCAGTCTGAAGCCTAGAAACATTGAGAAAATCGTTTATCAGCCTCACCATACGCTCGCTGGAAGAAAACGCCTCTCTAAGAACTGCACGCTGCGTCGGTGTAATCTTCCCCAAATCACCCTCCAGCACCATATCCAGATAACCTTTAATGCTAGTCAACGGTGTCCTTAACTGATGTGAGGCCATAGAAATAAATTCGTTCTTCGCCTCGTCCAGTCGCTGAAGCTGTCGATTACTGAATCTCAACTCTTTCGTCGCCTCGTCAATTTTACGCTGCAAACTTTTATTCAACTCATTAATTTCTTCCAATGACAAAGAATTTCGAATCGACACAGCCAGTTCCCCAGCAATCGATTCCAGCATTTCAATATCGCGAGAACTATAACCCAAACTTTTATGCTCGCCCAGAAATAGAATTCCCGTTTCTTGATTTTGATGCAGCAGCGGCATAACAATTTTCGTGCGATGAATATCCAAAAGCTTCTTCAGTTCTGGATCTTTTACTTGATTCGCCAAAATAACTTCCGGAAAACTGCAATTCTTATAATAGTAATCCATAATCCTGCGAACATCTTCCTCGACAACAGATATTCGTCGCCGACCCGCTCGACCATATATTCCTTTTTCCGGAATACAAAACGCCACTTTTTCCGCCTTAAGAGAAGTTGCTATATAATTGCCAACACGTCGAGTTAGCAATTGCAGATCCGCCGTATAGGTTAATATTTTACTAATTTCACGCGTAAACGTATCAGCGTCATATTCTCCGTAGTAAAAAACCCTATCAGTAAATTTATCAAAGATTTTCTTCACTGGTTGATATACGACCGCCAAAACCATAGCCAAAATCATATTCATGAGATTTACGTGGCTATCAACCGTCAGGCTACGTTGAAAAACCAAAATTGAAATGACATATGCAGAAATCACGTAAACGACAGCTAGTGCGATTAATAGCAACATATACGAAACACTTCGAGCTACCGCCATTTTTACGTCCATCAATCGGTACCTGACGATGCTATACATAATTGCAAACAAGAAAATAATCGTAGCAATTGGACCAATCCATATATATCGATAATTACCAAGCGCCGGAAGAAACAGATCCACTACAAAGCCAGGAATGCTGCATATCAACAGACCAATCATGTAAATCGCGACTTGCTTGCGTCGAACAGGATCTGATTTGCGCCACGCTATATAACCAAAACACATAGAAATTAAGAAGAATACCGAGAAAAAAGTTGCAAAAATAACATAGTTGACTGCATGAATCGGAATTCGAGAAAAATCTACTGGAGTGACAATTTCTGATGTGTTGATAATAAATTCAGGCACCAAAATAATGTATAGCGAAAAAATCGTTATTAGTATACTAGACGCGCAAATAAAGCTCTTCGTTGATTTTGTCGATGGAAGAAACGACTTTGTAGTGAAAATAGCCAACGCAGGACAAAAAACAGCCGAAGCTACATAAAACCACCTGGACGCAGTGTCCAATGTTACTTCCTTGTCCGCCAAAGAAAACACCTCAAGTCCAGCCGACCACACGGCCAAACATAAACAAACCAGAAAAAACCAATACTTTGCATCATGACGATGCTTCGACTTTTTAAGTACAAGCACACCCAAAATCAGCGCCATCAACGCAACCAATCCTAGCACTAATGCTCGTATCATCATACTAATGCTTATTATAGCATTTTATTCTACGTTTCAATCGCAAAAACTGTGTAAACACCGCTTGCGGTAACTGTAGCTTCAATAGATTCTCTTGGTATGCCAGATTTTTGGAGCAATTTAAAACCTTCCTTAATTGAACGCATCCTAACTTTTGGAACCCACCCCATTAGTCCATGCAAAAATTCTTTTTGTGGGCGATTTACGTTCATATTACCAGTGATCATTAGTCCACCGGTTCGTAAAAATTTCAATGATTCTCGTGTCAATTGTTTATAAACACCGTCTGGCAAATATTCTCGCAAGCCAGAATCTTCCGCGATATCTAGCTTACGATTTCCCAAAACTCCCTCCAAACTCAAAGGCTTGCCAAGCTTGCTGAATAATCGTTCGCAATGAACTTCAATCTTATCTTCCAAATTCCATTTCTTCGCCAAGCTTTGCGCTGCCGCTAGAGACAACGGATCCTGATCTAGCAAGATAACCGTTGGCGCCTCACCCGTTTCGTCCTTAAGTTTTTTCAACATCTTCAAAGTCGCCAGTCCTGTTCCGCAACCAAAACTCATCACCAACATATCGTCAATTGAACGATTCTCTTTTTCTGCCACTTTCTTTAAATGATCAATTGATAGGCCGTTCACCGTTTCCACTCGCTCACGAATACCAAGCGAATCCGCACAATGCCGAATGACGTTAGAAAACTCCTCCGTCACCGGCGCCTGGATAAACTCTCGGACTTCACTAATTCTCTTCTCTACTTCTTCAATAGCCGTCGCTTTATCCACGCCGTTGTTGATTTTATCTTGAATCATAACTTCTGTCAGCGGCAAGCCATTAATCTTCTCATCAAATACCGACTCATCCAGCGGACCACTCATAGTTGGATATTTACCTTCTGACAATATTTCGCCATTTTTGCGAGAAACTCTTAATCTATAAGCTTCAGAAATTGTCAAAAATGTTAGTGCGGAACCTCGCTGATTGTGCCACGGCTTCGAAGCAGTCTGATTTTCACCGTACAATAACTTGTCGCGAAAAAACTCCAGATATAAATCTACCTTTTTGCCCCACTTGCCCATTTTCACAAAAGGAGTTTTATCTAAAACATTCGCAATTGCCGCGGTGGCCAGATTTTTATGAATAAAGTTTTTACGAATCTCTTTTAATTTTGCATCGCCTCGTTCCAAATAATTGTATATGTCCTGAATTTTATCCGGATTATTATATGCAGGATCAATCTTTTCTCCAACCTTAACCCTGCATTCCTCACTCCTAAGATCCTCAATTTCCTTGTTTAATTTTTCATTAGCTTCATGATCAACTCCATTAAGAAAATCACCCGCTTCCGTAATATACTGTTCACCTCTAAAGTTTTCCATGCCAGAAATTATAGCACAGTTTATATGATATACTTAGAGCATGATAAAAATCGCTATCATTGAAGACGACCCAACCATCAGCCAGATGTACCGAATGAAGTTCGAGTCGGACGGATTTGACGTTCGCTTGGCCGCCAACGGACAAATTGGCATAGAGGTAGTCGAAAAGTTTCAGCCAGATATTATTTTGCTAGATTTACAAATGCCAGAAATGGACGGCGCGGAGGCTTTGAAACGAATTAGATCTAAAGATTGGGGAAAAACTATTCCCGTTATTGTCCTTACCAACCTCGGCGAAGAGGAAGCTCCGCACGATTTGAAGAAATTAGGAATTCATAGCTATATCGTAAAAGCAAATCTCACACCGCGCCAAGTTGTAGAGCAAGTCAAAACTGCCATAAAAGCCGCTTAGTTTTTTGATTGATTCGCAATTTTTAGACAAGCCGTAATTACATTATCAAACAGCGCAGAAACCGTTAATGGACCAACTCCGCCTTTTTTTGGTGTAATAATTACATCATTACGCTGACGCGCCTCTTCAGATACATCGCCAACAATTTTTCCATTTTCCGAAGCAGTTCCCGCGTCAACAACGACTGTCTTAGTCTTAATCATTTGACTTTTAATCAGCCCTGGAACTCCAGTTGCCGACACGATAATATCGTAATTTATCAATTGAGATAAATCGTCACCTTTTTCAAAAACCGTCACATCGACGTCAGACTTTAGCCACATTTTCTCAAGAGGCGCACCAACCAAACGACCTCGCCCGACAATTGCAACTTTCTTACCCTTCAAATCAACGCCATATCCAGCCAGCAGCCAACTAATAGCCGTTGGCGTAGCCGCCTGAAAAATCGCCTTTTTACGCAGACCGTCAACATCTTTATCTTCTCGAATACTCTCGAGCAATTCCTCAGTCTGATCAGAATTACTAATCGGCAATTGCAGAATTATTCCTTGAACGTCGTCTCGATTGTTCAATTCTTGAATCACCTCCAAAGCACCGCCCGCAGGGACTCGATGAATCTCCACGTCAATCAAAATATCATCGCCATATCTCTGTTTCAAACGCATGTACGTTTCAATAACTGGATTTTCGACATCGGTAACAATTGCCAAACGAGGGTTAATATGCCAAGCCTGCCTTAAAGCTCGCACCTGTTTCGCCTGGCGCTCCTTGATAAATCCAGCTAGTTCTGAGCCATTTAGTTCTCTCATTGTCATTAAGTATAGCAATTTTACCATCTTGAGTACAGATATAGTATGTGCTATAATTTGAAAAGCTTGGTTTATGGCGGATGTAGCTCAGTTTGGTTAGAGCGCTGGATTGTGGCTCCGGAGGCCGTGGGTTCGAACCCCATCATTCGCCCCAAGTTTTACGACAATTTGTTTACATCGATAAATTATTTTCAATAAAACGGTAGACATTTTTATTAATTGTTGTATAATGAAATCGTGGGCCAGTAGCTCAGCTGGTTAGAGCACCTGCCTCTTAAGCAGGGTGTCGAGGGTTCGAGCCCCTCCTGGCCCTCCAAAAAAATAACCTCACATTGAAGTGAGGATTTTTATTTATCCAAACGGATTATATCCGCGAGAAGGCGGCTCACGAAAAGTAGTTCGACTAGCATTGAAAGATTGGCGAGAATTATTCGCACCTGACAGAACGTTGTTATTTTGTAGACCATTGACTCGTCGATTCCCGCCAGACAGACCAGCATCATCAGGATTATTGTTAGCGACTCTCGACCGAGACACTACACTTATTTCCGCACCAAATCGTCTTCGATTGTCAGAATTATTGGCAGATATCGAAGATCCATATCCTTTAACATATCGGCGCTCCGAATTCACGCTACGGTTGGCAGCCAGCATTCTGCCAGTATCCCCATACGCTTTAAAACCATCAACTGACCTCCTCGAAGGACCAGATAATCTCATTATCATTTCCCGCGTCATTTGCGGTTTTTTATTCGCATCCATATATCCCCCATTAGTTATATGAAATGGCGCCCCGAGTAGGATTCGAACCTACGACCTTGAGCTTAGAAGTCTCCTGCTCTATCCAACTGAGCTATCAGGGCGTATTCACATTATAACATCTTTCTGCTACAATAGTAAAAGCTTGCGGGTGTAGTACAGCGGTTAGTATGCAAGTTTTCCAAACTTGAGATGGGAGTTCGATTCTCCCCACCCGCACCAAGTTAGACAATTTCAATCCATAAAGGGCATCGATGGATCCATATATTTATACAGAAAAGCCAAAATACCAACCGCATGACATCGAAGATGCGTCCGAATTTTATGACGTAATTGAACGAAGTAGTTTAACACATCAATTGTCTGAAAACCGACCATATGTCTATTGGACAATGGAAATTTATGATAAGTCCAATGGCATTAAAGGTGGCGGAGGACTTGGAGTTTTGGCAGCGGACACGCGACGTGTAGCTGAAAAATTGGAAGTTCCGTTCGTAGTAGTAACGCCATTTTATCGTAGCGAATCACACCAGAAAATCACCGACCTCGCACAAGAAGAGTTTTCGGAATCCGTTTCACCTCAAGATTACGGATTTGAATATATTGACGAAGTTTTCGTAAGTTCAAACGGATTCCCAGATGCAAGCTTAAGCATTTTTAAGAAGACACTCGGCTCAACGCAATTTGTTACAATTTCAGAACCAAACTTTGGACAATTGTATGAAGGCGACGGATCTGGTGACCATAGATTATACCAAGAAGTAGCACTGGGATTTGGTGGTTATAAAGCATTAAAGCTCCTCGGCATTAAGCCGGCTGTTATTCAGCTTAATGAGACCGCAACGATTTTTGCTGCATTGGCACGACTAGACGAGCTGTGCGCTAACGGAATGAATTTATACGAGGCCATCGTTTACGTTCGTAAACACACACTTTACACAAACCACACGCTTCTTCAAGCAGCCGAACCAGAATTTAATCGTTCGCAATTTGAAAAATTAGTTCTGCCAAATATAAAAAGCAATGCCGTGCGCTGTTGGCTAATGGAGCAATTCCGCAATGACAGACTGAGGCCGAACCTTTTGGCAATTGAACTTACTGAAGCGAAGAATGGCGTTAGTAAATTACACGCCCGTGTAGCAAATTTCCGCGACCGTAACAACGACAAAGTTAAATTTCAAGCCATTACTAATGGAATAGATCTTGAAACGTGGGTGCTACCTGAAACGTTGCAAACATATCACGATCACGGCATTATCGATAAATTTGGGCTGCCCACAAATGATTTTTCTGAAAAATTAAACTCGCTGAGTAGCGCGGATTTGAGGTATCTAAAAAAACTCGGTCGAAAGGAATTGAACCGAGTCCTATTGAATCGCAAAGATCAGTACGGAAAATCCATACAAATCCCAGAAAATGCAATATTATTCGACTTCAAGCGAAGATTCGCCAATTACAAACGACCTTATATGCCGTTTGAGAACCCAGATTCATTGCGTCAAATTCTCATCAGCCACAACGCGCATTATATTCTGACAGGAAAAGTTCATCAAGGCGACGTGACGATGTATCAGAAATTGCTCGAAGTATTAAAATTGATTGACAACGATCCAGTCCTCAAGGAGCGTGTTCATTACATACAAGATTACGATGAAGAGTTGGGACGAGCGTTAGCAATCGGCTCGGATGCTTCGATAAATATTCCTATTGTCGGATTAGAAGCGTGCGGTACTTCGTGGGAGAAAGACGTCGCCAATCTGAAGCTCCTCATCTCCACTAGTGACGGCGGTGTTGCCGATATTCAGCCAATCGCCTGCCTCGAGGTTACCGGTAGAAACTATGAAGCCGAAGTTTCATCTCTGTACGTCAATATGCATAAAGCTGCCGCTATTTTGAAAAATGACCAATTGTTAGAAAAGTATATCCGCCACCAATTAAGCAACTATTTACCAATTATTTCTGGCGCCCGAATGATGAAAGATTATCTCAAATTTATTTTTCCAAAACCGCAAATCCAGCCTAAAAAAGAACCGCAGATTAAGCGAATTCCTATTCAATAATCACTTCAATATCAGCACCTAGCGAATTTAAGCGCGCCGCCAATTCCTCGTATCCACGATTAATTGAATATACATCGCGCAGAATCGATACGCCTGGAGCGGCAAGCATTGCCAAAAGTATCACAACAGACGGACGAAGCGCTGGCGGAGCAACAACGTCAGCCGGCTTCCATCTTGTCGGACCAGTGATATAAACACGGTGTGGATCAACCAACTCGATTTGCGCATTCAGCTTGCCTAGCTCTGTAAAGTAAATTGCTCGATTTTCGTAACTCCAGTCATGAACCAACGTACGCCCCTTAGCCACCGTCGCGATAAGCCCCAAGAACGGCAAATTGTCCATATTAATTCCAGGAAACGGCAAGGCGTGAAGTTTATCCTTGGCTGCCTGTAGTTTGGAACGCTGCAATTTAATATCAACCAAACGAGTTTGCCCGTTATTAGCAAAATATTCCTTGCTGAGTTCAAATTTAAGACCCATTTCCGCCAATGTTGCCAGTTCAATTTCCAAGAATTCAATCGGCGCACGGCGAACGGTAATTTCCGAATCCGTCACCACAGCCGCCGCAATAAAACTCATCGCTTCAATCGGATCTTCGCTCGGATAATAGTCCAGATTTTTACTAATTCGTTTACGACCCGTGATTTTCAAGGTTGTCGTGCCAATTCCCTCAATTTTCACACCCAACTTCTTCAAGAAGAAGCAGACGTCTTGAACCATGTAATTTGGGCTAGCATTGCGGATGATGGTAGTGTTTGGCGACAACGCAGCAGCCATAATGATATTTTCCGTCACCGTATCGCCACGCTCCGTCAATAAAATCGTTCGATCGCCAGAATTGACATCAGTTTTTGCGTGATAATAATCAGTCTCCGCCGTGACGTTCATTCCAAAATGCCTCAAACCACTAAGGTGCGGCTCAACCGTGCGCTTGCCTAAATTACAGCCGCCAGCAAACGGCAATTTGAAATCGTCATATTGATGCAGTAGCGGACCAAGGAACATAATTACCGTCCTAGTTCTCTTCGCCGCAGCAATATCCATATCTTCAAGTTTCAAGCGCGCTGGCGGCACGATCTCAAGATCACTGCCATCCAACCAGCGAGTTTTAACACCAATCGAATTCAAAACCTCGATAATTCGGTTAACCTCCTCAATTCGCGCCACTTTCCTGAGCGTCGTTTTTCCCTTATTCAACAAACTTGCACAGAGAAGACCTACTGCAGCGTTTTTACTAGTCTTAACTTGTATCTCACCAGACAATTTTTTGCCGCCAGTTACCTTAAAATTCATTTTTCCGGAATGATTTACAGTCACAATATTGTTATTAAGCACTTCACTAATTCGAGCAATCATCTCAATACTAATATTCTGACCCCCGTTTTCAATGCGATTAATAGCACTTTGCGACGTGCCAATCGCCTCAGCTAATTGCGTCTGCGTCAGACCTTGTTTTTGGCGATTTTCAGCGATTAAATTGCCGATTTTTTGAAGATACCTGTCTTTTATCATGCGTAAATTATATCACTGATGATATATATAAGCAATGATATAATAGGTATTAACGGAGGTTTAGTCATGAAAGACAAGCAAATTGAAGAACTTATAAAAGCAGAAAAAAAGCGCCAAACGGACGGCCTGGAACTGATTCCTAGCGAGAATTACGTTTCGTCAGACGTGCTTCAGGCGCTCGGTAGTGTTTTCACTAATAAATATTCAGAAGGCTACCCTGGTCGACGTTATTACGGCGGACAAGAAAACACTGATCAAGTCGAGCAGCTGGCAATTGATCGCGCTAAAAAACTTTTCAAAGCCGACCACGCCAACGTCCAGCCACATTCTGGCGCGCAGGCTAATGAGGCGGTGTACTACGCTTGGTGCGAGCCTGGCGACACTATTCTGGCTATGGATTTGGCTCACGGCGGTCATCTTACGCACGGCGCTCCAGTTACTCGTAGCGCCAGAGAATACAACTTCATTCGCTATGGTATAAAAAATATCGACACTGGCGAAATTGACTATGAAGAAATCCGTCAATTGGCACTTAAACACAAACCAAAGATCATTTTGGCGGGATTTTCGGCATATCCACGAGAGTTAGATTACGAAAAATTTGCTAAAATTGGTAATGAGGTCGGCGCTATGCTAATGGCAGACATGAGCCATATTGCGGGACTAATCGTTAGTGGCGTTGCTAAAAACCCGTTCGACTATGGCTTTCATGTAATTACCACAACAACTCATAAAACTCTACGTGGACCACGAGGCGGGCTGATTCTTAGTCGAGGAATAGTTGGCAATCCATTGAAAAAACCAGAGAAAACTCTCGAAAATTTACCTACGTTGATTGATCGAGCAGTCTTCCCTGGCACGCAAGGTGGACCGCACATGCACACCATCGCTGCAAAAGCCGTAGCGTTCGGTGAAGCTTTACAGCCAGAATTCAAAGATTACGCCGAGCAAATTGTTAAAAATGCGAAAAGATTGGCGGAAGAGTTGCAAAAGCGTGGATTTAAGCTAGTAACTGGCGGCACCAGCAACCATTTGATTCTGGCAGATATTCACAGCAGCTTCGGTATTGACGGCAAGGAAGCGGAAATCGCCATGGATAAAATCGGTCTGACACTGAATGCTAATGCGATTCCAGATGACCCACTACCAAGGTTCAGACCAAGCGGCATTCGCTTAGGCACGCCAGCCGTCACGACGCGAGGTGCCAAAGAAGACGACATGGAAAAAATCGCGGAATGGATGAGGCAGTCAATAGACAATCGCGATAATGATGATGAGTTGGCTGAACTCCGTAAAGAAGTCGTAGAATTCTGCCATACTCTACGCGATATTTAATATAAACCTGCACATAAAAAACTCTGGCTTAATGCCAGAGTTTTTTATTACCTATACCGAATTACGGAGCAGGAGTAGGACAAGTACCGACTGTTCGGCTCTCGATACTATTCTTACTGTAGTCGTAGTATGAAATCTTTGCACCTGTTGGATCGCCAGTACCAGGACACGCCTCATACTTAACTGTCGTGGTTGGAGTGGTTGAACTAAAAGCACCAGAACCTAATTCAGTAACATTGGCTGAAGCAATGTAGTAAGATTTCTTTGTGTCAGCACCAGTTAATTTTGCGATACCATCTGGATACTTGCCCTCTTCAGTGTTGTACAGTTCAGCTTTCTTAGCAACTGAGTCAACTGTTGATTTAGCAGCAGATGTCTTTGCTTGGTTTTGCAAACCGTTGTATGCAACCAAAGAAACAACTGTCAAAATTGCGATGATCACGATAACGATCAAAAGCTCAACTAGTGTAAAACCTTGATTTTTGATATTCTTTGTAGTCACGATAATGTGCCCCCTAAATTGTTAGTTTGATTTGTAACTTGATAATACTACAACGTTTTTAAAAGCGCAAGCGTTTTTAATATATATATCTATTTTGCACTGGACGCAAGAATAAAGATTCCGTTGGGCTGAACCTATTATTTTCACTACCTGAAGTTCCGTCACCAATCTGCCCATTATCATTCAATCCCCAACAGTAAGAGCGCTTGTCCGACATAATTACACAGCCGCGGTTTGCCCCAGCAGACAAACTCACTACGCTCTCTGAAGCAGGAAGCCCATTTGGACCAACATTAACTGGCTGAGGAGTAAATGAATATTGAATGTCCGTCCTATTTGCTCCAAGTTGACCCAATCTGTTATCGCCCCAACAATAGACTTTCTTAGTACCAGCATCGTTCATCAAGGCGCAAGAATGGGCAATGCCAACCTCAACCTGCAGAGCCGTTCCAGGTAGCCCATGGACTTCCACCGGCTGAAGATGTATTTTAGGACTGCCACTCCCCGGAGATCCAGCCTGTCCGCGCCCAGCGCCACCCCAGCAGTACACTTTACCATTAGCAATAGCGCAGGTGTGAGTTACATAATCAGGAGAGCCCGACCAAGTGTATCCATCTTGAGATATATCAGTCACATCCTCCAAGCCCTTAACTCTGGTAGCATTACCATAGCCGCTATAATGCGGCACACCAATACCCAGCTGCCCAAACCTAGCCTGTCCCCAACAGTAAGCTCTTTTTTCAGTGGTTATAACACACATAGTTTGTGAACGAGATCCGCCAGTTGATAACTTAGCAGCGGAATAATTATTAGGAAGCCTGTTGTAGCCGCCCGAATTAATACGCACTGGCGTTGCGCTGGACTTAGGACTGCCGGGGCTCCCGTAGCCCAATTGACCCATACTATTACTACCCCAACAATACACCTTTCCTGCAGCAATAGCACACGAAACATCGCCGGTCCCTCCAATTGCACTGATATTATTTCCAGCAAAATCTGCAGCTAGCGCGCCAGTAGGCGGTTTAACCTCGACTGGAACACTAGAATATTTGCCGTCGCCAAATTCTCCATTACCTAGTTGTCCAAATTGATTATTACCCCAACAATATATCTTCCTGACAGAACTAAATTCAGTCAATACACAGCTATGAAATTGTGCCGCAAATATATCAATAATTTTCCCATTTCTCATATCGCCCACAGAACGCACCTTTACGGGGACATTAGAACTAACAGTAGTTCCGTCGCCCAATTGACCCATAGTATATTCATTACTTTCATACTTGTCATTATTGCCCCAACACCAAACATTATTCGACAATATAGCGCACGTACGATAAGTGCCGCTTACTGTGCGCGTTGCGTCAATATCAGCTGGCCAAGTAACTGATTTTTTTACAACAGCAGTATAAGTTTTTAAGACTGTGCCACTACCATTTGTTATTTCAACGCGACCAATAGATGAGATTTGAGCGGTAGCGGCCGACAGAGCCGCGCTTCTAGTCGAAGCCTCCAAATTGCCAACTTCAAAAGTCGTTCTTAACTTGCTATTCTCAAATACATATCTATTACCAGGAAAAGCTACAGCACCCTTGCAATTGGTTTCTGGACGAAGCGGCCCAATTCCACCAGGAACCGAACTCCATGATTGCTCAGCTCCATTAGAGTCTAAGCAGGCGTTAGCATACGCCGTACCTGCCTCACCAGCCTCTTGAGCTAACTTGTAATAATACTCTTCCTGAGAGTAGACGTATGACTGAGTCACAACCCTCATAGCTCCAGCCAAAAGAGCCAATATGAAAGTACTCATAAGCACAATCAACACCAAAGAATAGCCGTTTTTTTGTCGGATCATAAGTTATTTATCTTTCGTATTGTTAAGGTTTGCGAATCAGAAACTTGCTTGCTAGGTGATTGTATCGTTAAAGTAACCTCTACATTATCCGCACCATCAAGAGATTTCTTATCACTATCTGGAGCGTCGCTATTTTTGCTTATTAGCGTTTTTCCGTCATAGTAATTAATCTTAAATTCCGAAACTCCAGTTGCTAAAATCGAATCTTCACGAAGCTTCATGGCTCGATCTTTAAACTTATCAGCATCCGTAACATTCATACAAAAGTAACCCGCGGCAGACCCTGAGTATGGCGCTGGAGGATAACTGGAGAAATCAACCAGATCATTATAAATAGTCCGTCGATGCAATTCTCCATTCTTCAAAAAATATATGACTATCTTTTTATACTTCGGCTGCTGAGTCTTATTTGCATTACAGTCAAACTTTGGAGTTCTTAGATATACAATCTCCCTAGAATCAGCGCCTCGTCCCATATTTGTAGCATATTGGAGCAATATAAGTGAGTTCTTTTCAGGATCAGTAACGGCACTACTTGAATATGGATTACTCCTATATCCCCACTCTCTAGGCACCGCACTAGGGAAATTTTTATCAGTAGCAAACGTATCCTCCCCATCATAACTACTCACCTTAAAGCGCGAGGCTTGGCGCACGTCAGTTTCAATTGCATCCATGGAATTGTGCATATTTCGACTAATCTCGACTTTTGCCTTGCTGATAGATGCACTTTGGTTTGCTGAAATTAACATCTGGCTAAACACGCCGACGACCATTGCGATGATAACCATCACCAGGGCTAGTTCTACTACAGTAAAACCACTCTCATTAGAACGCCACATATGTCGCATGTACCACCTTCTTTCCACTACCCACGCCAGAGCTTGGCAATCCATATTCTACGATAGACTCCACTTTAATCGGCATCCCCAAGCTAATTGTTCCATTCTTACATCCGTATGGCGCTGATGCATATACTTGTTGCCTGACCACCCCAGGCAGCCCATCGACACTACTAGTAGTTCTCGTAACTTCATACCTAGTATTCGACGATGCCGTGTTACATTTAAACCACGACGGAGCGGAGTCGTTAGCGTAACGGCGCATATTATTATAAGCCAGAAGACTTGCTTTGTTGTGCTGAGCATTCATGACTGATATTTGGCTGACTTGCGCTTGCATACTTAATATAACAGCCATGAAAATACCAATAACAACCAAAGTTACCGCAACTTCGACAATAGTAAATCCATCGCTTTTTTCCACTAGTCGCGCCATATACTATTCACCCTTTTTTCCGACCCTGTCGAAAATTCCTTATATATAATGTTATATTTCACACAAGTTGCCGCCGCCACGTCAGTTATAGGACCAGAAGTCGGCTTCGTACAATCTCCATCGTCTATGTTTGCTGCCTCGTACAACAATTCGCCGTTATTACCGCCAGCCCAATCACCACGACTACATTTAATCATTTCTTTTTTTAATGAATCACTTCCTACAATTGACGAAAAACTCTTAATAAGATCAGCACAGGAAGGATATTCGTGTCCAATAGAGCTTACATTTTTATATTTGTAATATCGCTCCAACCTTAAGGACAGCTCAGGCACATCAGCTTTTTGCTCCTGATCTCTAGTCAAATTCAAAAATCTTCCGCCACCAACAAACGCGATACTGGCCAAAATCGACACGACCACAATAACTACTGCCACTTCAACTATCGTATAGCCACCCGTCCCACGATTCATATCAATATTGTAGCGCAAATCTACAAAAAAGCATATGCTTATTATCAGGAAAGTTCTAACGGCTCTTGTTCAATTTTTATACCGAACTTGTCAAAGACAATTTGCACAATTTCCTCACGAATCGCCGCCAAATCATCATATCCCGTTGCCGAATCATTTACGAGCACCAACGCATTTTTTTCATAAACTCGCATGCCGTGACTGCGATAACCCCTCAATCCAGCCTTATCTATCAACCAACCTGTCGGGATTTTATATCTTCCGTCAGACATTGCATAATTTGGAATATCGCTATATTTTCTTTGCAGTTCTTCCAGTTTCCATTTTTCAACCAGCGCATTTTTGAAGAAAGAGCCCGCACTTGGCAATTCCGCTGGGTCTGGCAATTTTTCCGAACGAATGTTAAGAACTGCCACGCGAATCACCGACAAATTGACCTCACGAATATCATTCTCGTCAATATATCTCTGTAAAGAGGCATAATACGGCGGTTTCGGCTCTGCTTTATTTAGGCGCAAAGTAATATTCAGAATGCAATATCGTCCTTTTTCCTTGTCGCGAAAAATGCTATTTCGATAAGAAAAGTCACATTCATCAGCAGAAATAGTTACAATTGTGTCGGTTTTTGAATCGTAAGCCTCCAGACTAATCAACGTGTCAGCAATTTCTTGACCGTACGCCCCAACGTTCTGAACCGGCGCAGCTCCAGCCGTTCCAGGAATTCCCGACATAGCCTCAATTCCCTGAAGTCCAAGCCCAATAGCCTTCTCAACAACCTCATCCCAGACTTCGCCCGCACCAATTTTCACATCAGTTGTTTCGTCAGTTTCAGAAATAACCTCAAAACCTTTGATCTTATTCAATAGTACGATTCCTTCAAAAACCTCGTCATGAGTAATCACATTACTGCCACCACCCAACACAAAAATCGGCAAATTTTCCTTTCGGGCATTACGATATAGCGACACAACATCACCAGCAGAATCCGCCGTCGCCATATAGCGAGTCTCACCTCCCAATTTCATAGTTGTGTATTGTTTCAGTGATATATTAGTCATGACGTCCATGCATATAGTATATCATTTTACTCGGCCGTCATCTATGATATAATAACTTCATACGCACCCGTAGCTCAGCGGATTAGAGTACTTGGCTTCGAACCAAGGGGTCGCAAGTTCGAATCTTGCCGGGTGTACCAAAATAGCTCGTCATTATGACGGGTTTTTATTTATGATGACATCATAAAAACACTAGTCGAGCGGCTGAGCTAGCTATTCAGTGGCGGGTTCTGAATTCCTGACGGCATTTGTGCAGATTGTGAACCTAAAATTTGGCTAATTTGATCAGCGGTGATAATTGTGGTCGAGCCAGGTGCGACAGTTCCCGCCAGCATTTGCTTGGCGACAGTATTCTCGACAGCTCGCTGAACGACGCGGCGCATCGGACGAGCTCCCAATCTTGGATCATAGCCAGCCTCGACCAACAATTTCTTACCTTCTTCCTCGACCGCAACTTGAATTTTTTGCGGCGCCAAAGTCTTATTAACCCCCGCCAAAATCAAATCAACAACCTGCAACAATTCCTCTTTTCCTAGCGGACGGAACAGAACAATTTCATCAAAACGGTTCAAGAATTCTGGACGGAATAAATTGGCATTAATCAGCTCGTTGATAAACGTCTGCTCGAACTGCTCCAATTGATAGCCCCGCTCAATATATTCACGAATTCTATCCGCGCCAGCATTTGATGTCGCAATCACAATCGTATCGCGAAAACTAATCTCTCGGTTATTCTCATCGCGAAGTATTCCTTCGTCCAAAAGCTGCAAAAGGGGCGTCAAGACCTGTGGATGGGCCTTTTCGATTTCATCCAAAAGCACGACAGAAAACGGACGCTTCTGGACTTGAGCAGTCAAACTCCCTGGATCTCGCGCGCCATCCGCAATTAGCCTAGCCGCGTCATCCGGCCTGACAAATTCGTTCAAATCCAAGCGAATCATATTGCCCTCACCGCCAAAATAAACATCCGCCAAAGCTTTAGAAAGCTCCGTTTTACCAACACCAGTCGGACCAAGAAATAGGAATGCGCCAATCGGTCGATTCTGATTTCTAACACCTGTGCGCGCGCGGCGAATAGCGTCAGAAACAACTGTCACGGCTCGCGTTTGATTGATCATTCGCTGATGAATTAATGACTCCAAGTTTAACAATTTTTCCTTTTCGTCGCTCAAAGATGCTACCGAGATTTTTATGCCAAGAGTCTTTTCAATCGCGTCATCCACAGATTGCGCGGTCACCAGCCCACCACTCGCATAACTTGCTGCTGCTTCCAAAATTTTCAACGCCTTACCTGGCATTACTAAGTCCTGAACATAACGATCACCAACACGATACGCCTCCGCCAGAGCCTGATACATATATGTCACTTTGTGCTGCGCCTCAAATAAAACCAATTGATCGCGCATAATTTTCATAGTTTCAGGTTCGTTTGACGGCTGAATTGCAATTGTGTTCAAAGCGTGAGCAAGCTGCGGCTTAGTCTGGGAGATTTGCAAAAATCGCTGATCGTCCATCGTTAAAATCGTCCTAAGTCTGCCCGCCTCCAGAATTGGCAACAACACATTACTCAGGTCAACCGAACCAACACCTTCTTCGAAGAATAATTGCGCATTGTCCAGACATAAAATCACGTTCTTCGACAGAAAAGCTTCGTTCAAAATCATCGTGACTAGATTTTCCAATTCCCCGCGACCCGACGCCACGCTAATCAACGACGACGCATCAAGCATAAAAACCTGCTGGTACATCAGCGAACCAGGAACGCCTCGATGTCCGTCAATCAACATTTCCGCAAACGCCGACACGACGGTACTTTTTCCCGCGCCGTCAGCACCGACCAGCGTAATATTCTGCCGCCCGCCAGAACTAAACGTTTTAAGCATCTGCCCCAGCGCCTCCTCGTGCGCAGCCAACTTAGTTGTAAACGCGCCACCAGATACACTGACGCTAATATTCTGAGCAAATCGACTCAGCAGCGGTGTATAGCCAAAAGACCAATCCCTAGCAATTCCGCCCGTATTTAACGGCTTCTCTTTATATTGGTCAATCAACGCCTTTATTCGCTCGTACCATCGAATAGCCTCCTCGATATCATGAAAATCGATCTTCATATTCGCCAGCAAAGAATCGTGCTGTGGCAATTGCTTCACTATCGCCGCCGCCAAAACCGCGCTAGTAATCTTCGGACTTTCCGTGCTCTGCCAAATTTCAATCG
Source organism: Nanosynbacter sp. (assembly GCA_015257705.1). Taxonomy (GTDB): domain Bacteria; phylum Patescibacteriota; class Saccharimonadia; order Saccharimonadales; family Saccharimonadaceae; genus Nanosynbacter. The sequence continues at coordinate 3,484 of JABZJR010000002.1, read as the reverse complement.
CCGCCTTCCAAATTTGCTCCGTTCGATCCGGATCGTCGACGGAAATATTGCGCAAGAAATTCGGCGTCAAACCCAGCCGCACTGCCAAAAATTGCCCGGCTCGCGTACCTGTAATCGCCTCAGCAATATCAATCGGCGTCGGTCTGCGCGGCAATTTGCCCAAAACGTCCGCCGCCATCACATCGTCAATCGTCTTAGGATTTTTACTAATTTCCGCCGTCTTAAGATCTTTTTCCCACCAAATCGACACCATAATCATTGGACCACTCAGACCAAACAATAGCCAGCCAATCGCCCCGTGTTCAATCAACGACCACAAACCAAGTAGCACCATCATAATGCCGACAGCTATCGCCACGATATGCCAAGCATTGCCAAACCTTACAGAAAACCGCGCTTTCTGAGCCCGCAAACTGTCGTAATTAAATCTCGGCTCTATTTCCATACAGAAACTCCCATTTGCCATAAAATAATTCCGATAAACGGCATCAGTGGCAGCGCCAGCCACATAATAACCCCTACAATCATCCACAAAAATCGTAGCAATATCATCAATATCCCAATAATTATCACCATCGAGCGCACCACCGCACCAATTACTCGCGAGAACATTTTGTCAAAAAACGCAGATAGCTGCACGGATAAGTCGCCACCAACCGGAGCGGCTGAAATCTGGCGAAACGGATTGAATAAGGTTTTCAAAAGTAGCCCGACTGAGAAAAAATCTGCGGTTCGTAAAACCCCCAGAAAACTTTGTCGGATATATTGCAACAAGCCATTGCCATACCACCACTGAAAGATACCCACCAAAAACATATTGATATTGTAGCACATCGGCCCGGCAGAGTATAATAGACAATATGGCAAGACAGATGATTAGTACTATTATTGGCAAAAGCGTCAAGAAAGTCGCTAAATTACGCGGCGGCGGTTCGGCCTTGCCGGGTTTGGTGATTGAAAAAATTGACCCAAAATTTATTCAGAGAACGCTGGCAGATTTGCCGCAAGGCGTGGTGATTATCAGCGGAACGAATGGGAAAACGACGACGACAAAAATCGTCGTAGAGTTGCTGGAATCAGTCGGACTGAAAGTCTTCACGAATCGCACTGGTAGCAATTTTTCCCGAGGTGTGGCAGCGGCGCTGCTCGATGAGGTCAATATCCGCGGCAAGCTGGACGCCGACATTGCAGTTCTGGAACTGGACGAGGCTTGGGCGGTTAAGTTCGTGCAAATTGTTCGTCCACGCTTTTCCCTACTTCTGAATGTTATGCGCGATCAATTGGACAGATTTGGAGAAATCGACAATACAGCCGCACTACTTCAAAAAATAGCTGAAGCCACCAACGACACTGTCGTTCTCAACCGCGACGATCCACGGATTTTTAAGATTAGCGAACATATTCAGGCTAAAAAAGTTTTCTTCGGCACAACCAGAGAATTACTTCAATTGATGCCAACAGACGACACTCTAAAATACGGCACCGCAGTCGCAAATCAAAGCGTGGCGGCTGATGTTTTATTGAAAAAAATTAACGCTCAACAGGCAACTTTTCAAATTGACAATAAAGAAATTGACGTAGACCTGCAGCTCACTGGAGTTTATAATCTTCTCAATGCGGCGGCGGCGGTTGCCCTGGCTCGACAAGTCGCGGGACCGGAAATTACCGATACAATTTTATCTGCACTGGAAAACGTAAAGCCGGCGTTTGGTCGTGGCGAAACGATTTACTTAAACGGCACGCCAATTGAGCTTATTTTGGTGAAAAATCCAAGCGGCTTTCGGTTGGCACTTCTTTCGTTCGCCAAAAACAATAGCGCTACGATGATCGCCGTTAATGACAATTACGCCGACGGACGAGACGTAAGTTGGTTCTGGGACGTCGATTTTTCGCTATTAAAAAACGTAGCGATTATCAGCGGCGCGCGCGCTTACGATATGGCTTTGCGGCTTCAATATGACGACATTCCAATTGGGAAAATTGACACCAATATTTCGAAAGCCCTAGAAGATTTCATTAATACTAATCCCGATGAGCCAAAACAGATTTTTTGTAGCTACACAGCCATGACAGCAATTCGTCGCTTGCTGAGCGAAAAAACCGACGTGGAGGAAATATCATAATGAAAATAACAATTGCGCAACTTTATCCGCGAGATATGAATCTTTATGGCGACTGGGGAAACACGCTAGTCCTGAAAAAACGACTGGAGCGACGCGGCTTCGATGTTGAGATTATCGATCACAATCCAGGTGATTCAACGGATTTTTCTAAAATTGATATTTTTGTTGGCGGCGGCGGACAAGATTCTGGGCAGACAATTATCCAAAACGACCTTCTGGCACGAGCTGATGAACTGCGACAATTAGCAAAAGACGGTGTACCGATGTTGATGATTTGCGGAATGTACCAATTATTTGGTCGGTTTTTCCGAACACTCAAGGGTGAGGAAATTGTTGGCGCTAACATTCTGCCGATTGAAACAATTGCTGGCGACGAGCGGATGATTGGTAATATTGTCATCAAAAGTCAGGAATTTGGAGATATCGTTGGCTATGAAAATCACAGCGGACAAACTTTCTTAGATAAGACTACCAAACCTCTTGGGCAAGTTATTAAAGGCGCCGGCAATAATATGACTGACGCAAACGAAGGTGTTCGCTATAACAATATCATTGCCACTTACCTGCACGGCCCGATTTTGCCCAAAAACCCGCAAATTGCAGATTTTCTTATTGGCGAAGCACTAGAGCGACGCGGCGTAAGCGCAGATTCGGGGCTGGAAAAAATTGACGATACTTTAGCGAATAAAGCGAGAGAGATAGCGTTAAAATTATCCAGATAATCCATGAAAAAAATCCGTATATATCTTAAAAAGCTATATGCATTTCTTCGTCAAATGCCCGACTGGATTTGGCTAATTCCAATCTTAATCTTAGCCGCCAACGTTCGACTTACCTATTTAACAAAAGCCGATATTTGGCACGATGAAGGATATACGGCGGCCATCATTCAGCAGCCGATCAGGGAAATTATCACCATCACAACCACAGATGTTCACCCGCCGCTTTATTACGTTATTATGCACGTTTGGCAATCGATTTTCGGCAATTCCGTAGCTTCGCTCAGAGGATTTAGCGTTACGTGCGGAGTTCTGACGATTGCCCTATTATTTCTATTACTCCAAAAACTTTTCTCTAAAAGAATCGCCGTATTTGGAAGTTTTTTAGCAGCACTAGGACCATTCTTAATTCGCTATAGCGACGAAGCTCGAATGTATGCACTGGCGGCACTCTTAGCCGTAGCAATGATTTACGCATTCGTCGTGGCAGTCGAGCGCAAAAATAAGAAGTTCTGGTGGACGCTATATGGAATTTTAGTAGCACTCGGTCTTTATACGCAATATTTCCTAGCATTAGTGCTACCCGCGCATTTCGCATATATTTGGCTAAAACTCGGTGAAAATCACACTGCCATAAAAAAT